>CAZXOP010000052.1:0-12132 GCA_964642235.1 uncultured Muribaculaceae bacterium | reverse complement strand
ACTTTTACAAAATGCGGGAAAATTAGCACTTGCAGCTACTCTTCTCCATGGTCTCGGATTTGGGCTTGGTTATGGTTTTGGGCGTCTGTGTAAATATGATGTTCCGATGTCAAAAGCCATTTCATGTGAAACAGGGATGCAAAATGGTGGATTAGCAGCAGTACTTGCAAAGAACAACTTTCAATTATATATGCCTATGATTGCAGTCCCTGCTGTTTTTTGTTCTATTATACAGACCATAGTAGGCGGAGTCTTAGCTACTATATGGAGATTTTTATCAAACCCTAAAGATGGCAAATAGAGATAATATATACTACTGGAAATGCGATCGTCCGAATCAGTTTTTTGCTATTAAGCAAGATCCCAATGAGGATGTGGAAAAACTTGAGAGTCAAGTCAGGGAGTTAGCCCGCGACTTCCTCAAATACGATAACTTTGTATTAAAGGAGGCTAATAGTCAAGGTAATCACCGAAACTACATTGTAGAGACAAAAGACGAGAATTTTTTTATAAGGCTCGAAAATGGTCCTGAGGCAGATGGTTATATGGAGGTGGAGACAGAGATTATAAAAAGAGTACGTCAGGCAGAGGTGCCGGCTCCTTTAGTATTGATGGTGGACTCTTCTCGTGAAAAGTACCCTTTTGCATATCAAATTATGGAGATGCTGAGTTGTAAAGACTTAAATGTCCTATATAAAGAGGGGAGCCTCAATGTTCCCTCTGTTATGCTTGAATTAGGGACTTATATAGCACGGTGGCAGTCTGTCTCTTCACCCGGTTTCGGACTATTTGATACTAATTATTGTAGGAAAACTAAAAATCTTAGGGGCTTAAATACTACATACGAACAGTATTATACCCTAAATCTAACTAAACATCTCGACTTTTTGGTGGATAACGACTTCTTATCAAGAGGATATGCCGATGCTTTGTTAAAGGTTATTGATAACAATATCTCTCTTTTAAATCTCCCGATAGGGACTCTTGTGCATAAAGATTTAGCCTTTTGGAATGTTACAGGTTCAGAGAATTATATAGAATCCATAATAGATTGGGATGATGCCATTATGGGTGATCCGACAGATGATCTCTCTCTTATGGGGTGTTTTCATTCTTGGAAAGAATTAGAATATCTCCTTAAAGGGTATAATAAACTTCTCCCACTCCCTGAGAACTTTGAAAAACGTTTTTGGCTTCATCTTCTCCGCAATATGATTTTTAAAAGTGTAATACGTGTAGGGGCTAACTACTTTACGAAGTCTGACGACTTTTTTCTAATCTCTTCCGGGGATAATGCTAAATCGCTTAAAGATTTTACTCTCGATAGAATTGATTCCGCATATAAAGGGTTAATGAACAAATTTAATATTACTGACCTATGTTAAACGAAAACAATAAACTTGGAAATGGTACATGGATTTCGATAGGGGCCCCTGTTGTTACAGAGATAGTCTCTATGCTCGGTTTCGACTGGCTCCTCTTTGATATGGAGCATGGCAATATAAATGACTCTTCGCTCCTTTCAAATATTCACGCAGTTAGAGGGGAGTCAGTGAAAATTATTGTTCGTGTCTTGGAACCCTCTCCTGCCATTATTGGACATATACTCGACCTTGGAGTCTCCGGAATAATGGTCCCTCATGTAAATTCTGCTGAGGAGGCATTAAAAATATGTATGGCAATGCAATACCCCCCAAAAGGGAACCGTGGTTTTTCAACATCGGTGAGGTGTTTTGACTATGGCCTTTCCCCTTTAAATGACATCCACTCCTATAAAAAACCCCTCTTTTTAGCTCAAATTGAGAGTTTTGAGGGGGTTAATGCTTCGTCTGAAATAGCAGCTGTTGAGGGGGTAGATATGCTCTTTGTGGGACCAAGGGATTTGTCGCTTGACCTCTCAGTAAGAGGCTCTGAGACAATCGATTTTGATGAAGCTCTTAAAAGAGTAGCCTATTCGGCAGCTTCTAATGGGAAGCAGTCAGGAATACTTGTCAGAAACCTCGAAGATGTTGACAAACTGCGCTCTTATGGTTACTCGACACTTGCTTATGGATCGGACATTTCTGCCCTTAAGGATGGGTATAAAAAAATATTATCGAACCTTAATAATTAACTTTTAAAAATTAAATGATGGAAACAGAAAACAAAAAAGAGTATTTACCACCTCTGCTTATGTCTTTTGATATAAGTGTAGAAAAAGGCTTTGCCTCATCAAGTGGGTCCGACATGACTAACCCAATTTTCGAATCTGATTCCTGGGATTTTTAACTTCTAAACTATTACAATCATGAAAACAGTTAAAATAATTCTTTCGTTATGCATTCTTTCGTTTGCATTTCTAATGGTAGGTTGTAACAGGATGGAAGTTACTCCTCAGGGAAGTAATCTTGTAACTCTTAAAATCTTTGCAGGTTTTGAGGGTGATATGACTAAAACATTTATTACTGATAATGGAAATAAGAGTTATACCCCTGCTTGGAGTGTCGGGGATGAGATTTATCTCTCTCTTAAAAGTGGCTCCAATAGTTATGTTGGAAAAGCTACTCATGTAACAGGGATAGAGTTTAATGGAGAGGTTACCGCTGCTGACGGCACATACTCTCTTGAGGCATGGTATCCTAATATTGCTACCTTAACACTCCCTGCTCATCAATACCCTTCCAAGACCTCTTTTGATAAAAATTCTGATTTATTAAAGACTGCTGCACCTAATGACTTTACAGTCTCTGCAAACAAGGTCTCTTCACTAAATTTGAATTTTGTTCGACAGACATCTATTGTTAAACTCTCATTTAATGGGTTCCTAACTCCTGCTTTTGGAGACGAAATAGTAGAAAAAGTAATTTTTACCACAGAAGATTGTGGGATTGCAGGAGATTTAGGTGGAACTCCCACATCTACCATTTCCGCATATTATACAGATGGTCCTAAGATTTCTGAAGCCACAGTATTTCTCTCTCTTCTCCCCTCTACATTGGCCACTGGGAAAAAACTAACAGTAACAGTTGAAACCAAAAATTACTCTGTAACCAAACAGGTGACTGCTACCAAAGATTATACTTTTGAAAGGAATAAAGTTATGCCTCTTTCAATGTCTCTGAGCAGTGGATGTACTATTCATAAAAATATGACCTATGATTTTAATCTTGGGAATCCGGGTGTCTCCACTGTTTATCCAACTTTCCTCTCCGGCTTCATGTGGCCAAATTCGCAGAACGCTTCATTTAGAGAGTGGACATTCATTAATGCCAAATTCTTCGAAACTCATACAGTTATTCTAAACCCTGCTGCTGGTAAAATAGGAGAATTACTCTCCCCTATACTTACCAACTTTAAAGTACATCAAATTAAATTTACAAGCGGAAAGGCCTCTAACTACGATGGTAAGCTCGACATTTATATCTCTACTGACGGGGGGACCACTTGGTCAAGCTCCCCTATAGCCTCTGTAGTTCATGATGCAAGGGATAGAGACTATTATTTAGATATTGCAGGGGGTGTGGCAGGTTCTCAATATAAATTTGTAAACGGGGGAACAGCTAATGTCCATATTGGAAAGATAATGTTTATAGGGGAGGAGACAGGGGCTCTCCCTATAAGTGATAGATATTTTTGGTCATTAGGAGCAGGTAGTTTTACGACTACTCAACTTACTTTCCCTGCAGAGGGAGTTAGCACTATGAGATGGACATTAACCCCTTCTTGGGTAAACGAAGCAAATAAATTCTTTGGTTTTGATGGAGGTGCATCATATTATAGGGGACTACAAATAGGAAGCTCTAGTGCTCTAATAGTAGGATGGACATTAAAATCATCTGATTATACTAAACCTATAAACTCTATTTTAATCACTCCCGGTGGCATGTCCGGTTCTGAAATTAAAGTGGGAATAACAGTTAATGGTGTTGGCTATAAACAGGGAGGAGACCTGAATGGAATTGTAAAAGGCTCTAGTAGTACATCATTTACCTTTACCCCTGATGGAACTGCTCAGAGTGGAGAGATAGTGATTACTTGTAACAATAATAGTTCAAGTCAAAAGGCCACATATCTAAAAGAGATTAAAATAAATTATTAATTATGAATGTCAGACTCTTTATCCCTAAGATGATTTTAATGCTTACCCTCATTATGATTTGTGAGAGTAGCATATCGAAACCTCGTGTTGTGCCTAAAGCAATGGATTTTAATAGTCAGAATCGCAAAGAACTAATCTCCTATAACCCTTTATTTGAGAAGGTGTTTGCTTTTCTTGACACTGTGGATCTGTCGTTGTTAGAGCCGGGACGTTATGAGATTTTGAAGGACGAGGTCTTTTTCTTTATAAATGAAAAGGGACTAATACCTAAAGACTCAGCTCTTCTCGAAGTACATAATGATTATCTTGATATGCATGTGGCGTTCTCTTCAGCAGAAGGATTTGGGGTTAAAGAGAGAAAAGAGTGTATATCTCCTCGCGACAAGATGCGGGGGGATATACTTTTCTATAATGACAGTTATAGTACTATAATAAATCTCGAAAAAGGTCAGTTTATAGTATTCTCACCGGAGTATGCTCACGCCCCTATGATAGGGGATGGAAGAGTAATAAGAAAAGCGGTCTTTAAAATAAAAGTTGACAAGAGTGCTTTCTATAAGGAGTGCGATTCTTTGGCGATGGTAAAACCCCGCATAATCAAAAACGAAAATAAAAAGTATAGCACGAAAAACCTTGATTATGGGATGACTATAGGGATTGAGCGGACTCCAAAAGGGCGTATATGGAGTTGTTGGTGTGGTGGAGGAGATAATGGGGATAGCTTTTTCGTACTTGCATGGAGTGATAATAATGGGAAGCGCTGGACAGATGTTAAATATGTAATTGACCCCCATGATTCATCTCTCCCCCTTAAAAGGAGAACCATCGTGGGACAGCTCTGGACAGACCCCTTAGGGCGACTTTGGCTCTTCTTTGACCAGGCTATGACCTATTTCGATGGGAGAGGGGGGAATTGGTACTCAATATGTAATAATCCTGACGACAAAGACCCTGTTTGGTCAGAGCCTCAGTATATCGGGATAGGGTGTACACTTAATAAACCGACTGTGATGTCCACAGGCGAGTGGGTGTTGCCCGTTAGTTTATGGCCCCGAAGTCGTATAGACATTCTTCTCGAAAAAGAGTGGGATCAAAACCCCCTTAAAGAGGCATATCACGAGCTTGACCATCTAAGAGGTGCCCATGCTTATGTCTCTACAGATGAGGGAAAAACATGGGAAGATAGAGGGATGGTAAAGTTTCCGGAACCCTCTTTTGATGAACACCTTTTCGTAGAACTCCCCGAAAACAGATGGTGGATGACGGCACGAACAGGGTTGGGGATATGGCAGAGTTTCTCCACAGATAGAGGATATAGTTGGAGTGAACCTGAAAAATATTTAGAACATGTTAATTCTCGTCATTTTATACTCAGGCTTGCTTCAGGTAAATTACTTATGATAAAGCACGGTATGCCTGATAAAAAGTTAAAATCACGATCTCACTTAAGAGCCTTTCTATCAACAGACAATGGAAAAACATGGGTTGGTAATCTATTGCTCGATGAAAGAACAGGCATCTCTTATCCTACAGGATTTCAATCTCCAGATGGTTATATCTATATCTCCTATGACTATGAAAGGTCAAAGTGTGGAGAGATATATATGGCAAAATTTAACGAGGAGGATATTCTTAGCGGCGGAATAGTCTCCTCAAAAGGGAAATTACAGCGATTGATTTCCAAGCCCGGAAAAATAAAATCTAAAAAATAGATGTATGAGACTTAATTATTTAGTAAGAGTATTATCGTTGCTGTTTCTTTTCACTGCATCGACTCTCTTTTCCCAAGAGAAGAGACAGTTAACGGGAAATGTTTACGACATTAATGGGGAACCTATTGTAGGGGTTTCAGTCGTAATAGCCGGGACATTTCAAGGGACTTCCACAGGAGAAAAGGGGGAATTTATCATGACTGTCAGTCGTGACGATATTCTCATTTTTTCTTTTATCGGGTATCAAGAACAAAAAATTAAAGTTGGAGCTTGGAAAAACCTAAAAGTTATAATGGAAGAGGATGTGGTGGTACTTGAAGAGACTGTCGTTACGGCTCTCGGTATTAAACGTTCCGAAAAAGCATTAGGCTATTCAATAACAAAGGTGAACAATGAAGCCTTGACCAATACCATCTCCAACAACTGGTTAAACTCGCTTTCAGGAAAGGTTGCAGGACTTAATTTCGATGCGGCTGCAGCAGGTCCTTCCGGCTCTATGAGGGTTACTCTAAGGGGAGAGAGCTCATTAAATCCCACCAAAAGTGAAGCTCTTTTCGTTGTTGACGGAGTCCCTATTAATAGCAAGATGATAAGTAGCGGTGGTTCTTCAAAATCTGCATATAATGCTACGAGTGTGGAGATGCCGGTGGACTATGGTGCCGGTTCAAGTGATTTGAACCCGGAAGATATTGAATCTGTTACTGTCTTAAAAGGGGCTTCTGCGACTGCACTTTACGGCTCTCGAGCTGCAAATGGTGCGATAATAATTACCACAAAGGGGGGGAAGGTAGATAAGGGAATAGGGGTGGCTTTTAGTACCTTCTTTACTTGGGAAGAGGCTGGTTTTTGGCCCGATTTCCAAAATGAATATGGAGCCGGAAATAGAAACTCTATTCTTCAGGAGAGTCTCTATTCTTATTATAAAGTTTCAGAAGAGGGTATATCTGCTTCAAGTAACCATTACGCTTATGGCCCAAGATTTCAAGGGCAGATGTTTTATCAATACGGGAATATAGGTGACGATGGGAAGTATTTTAAGAGCCCATGGGTGCCAAGAGATTGGTATAAAGGATTTTATACAAGAGGATTTACCAATACCAATTCTGTTTCTATTGAAGGAAATAGTGGAAAAGGGTCATCCGGAAGGGTCTCTTTCTCCGATACGAGGAATAGTTGGATTACCCCTAATTCAGGGTATGAACGACAGGTAATGAGTATCTCATTTGATTCCCAAATTAACAGATGGATTAATTTGAGTACCAAGATGAATTATAATCGAAAGACAAGCGACAATCTCCCGATGTCCGGATATGGTAGAGCCACCATTCCTGGGGCTTTACTTTGGGGTTCTCCCAATGTTGATCATAATTGGTACAGAGATTATAAAACCGTTCTAAAAGAGAACGACTACAAACGCAATAATGCCTTTTACAATATTGCAGATAGCCCATATCTTCAAGCCTTTGAACAGTTAAACACTATGAGTCGTGATAGAATTTATGGAACCGTTACCGCTTCTATCGATATTGTTAAAGGGTTAAATCTGCTTCTTAGAACAGGAATTGATATAGGAGTTGATTTTAGGACCCAGCGTAAACCTTGGGGAAGCCGTAATTTTCTCCAAGGGCAATATAAAGAGACTATGATAACCAATCTTGAAATCAATAACGATTTTCTCTTAAAATATGATAATCGCTTTAAGGATTTCGGGCTGGTAGCCATGGTGGGGGGAAATATTATGAAACAGGGGTATAATAGGAGTTCGCAGACAGCGGTCTCTCTTGAAATCCCTGAAATATACACTTTAGCTAACTCCACATCTATTTTAACTACCTCGAGCTACCGTAGCGACAAGCAGATAAACAGCCTTTATGGGATGCTTCAATTAAGTTATAAGGATTATGCCTTTCTCGACATAACGGGGAGGAACGACTGGTCGAGTTCGCTTGACCCAAGATGGAATTCTTACTTCTATCCCTCTATAAGCACAAGTATCCTCTTCTCTTCTATATTTAATTTGGGGAAGAAAGTAGAGTTATTGAAATTAAGACTTTCATGGGCAAATGTGGGGAATGATACTGATGCCTATTCTATTGAGAACTATTACAATAACTCCCCTTTTGGAGGAGGAGTAGTCCTTCCCACACAGTTCTCATCAGCTACGATTAAACCTGAAATGACAAGGAGTTGGGAGGTGGGATTGGAAGGTAATTTCTTATCAGGACGTATTGGTTTCGACATAACACTATATAGTGCTGAGAGTTATAATCAGATATTAAATGCACCTGTTGACCCTTCGACAGGATTTTCGAGTGCACTAGTAAATGCGGGGCTTATTACGAATAAGGGGTTGGAAATCTCCATTACGGGACAACCTGTTTATACGAAAAAGTTTAAGTGGGAGACCTCATTAGTCTTTTCACGAAATGTTAATCAGGTGGTAAAACTTGCCCCCGGAGTCGATACTTGGCAGATAGCAAGGTTAAATCAGGCACAAGTTCTTGCTATCCCCGGGGGAACCCTTGGGGCTATATACGGAACCGGCTTCGCAAGAGTACCTAATGGAACCGTTATTAATCTTCCTGATGGTACCACAAAAGATATTTCCGGAGAGAAACTATTTGATGCCATAACAGGGAACCCTATAATAGACAAAGCGACAATGATCTATTTAGGGGATACTCAAAATAAATTCAAAAGCGGTATTACCAATACATTCTCTTACAGAGGATTTAAGCTTGGAATTCAGGTTGATGGGGCTTTCGGAGGGAGGGCTTATTCGAATACCGCCTCTATGCTCTCTATGACCGGAAAACTTAAAAACACTCTTGAGGGGAGGTATGATGGATTAATCGGTGATGGTTATAATTATGATGCAGCCACAGGTAATTACTCTAAGAACAACACTATAACAGAGAGTGTTTCATATTATTATGACCAATGGTATGCAAGAGAGAATGTTGAGGCAAATATCTATAGCACTACTTATATTAAACTTAGAGAGGTAACACTCGAATATAACCTTCCGAAAAAAATAGTAAATAAATTAAAGTTCATCAATGGGATATCATTCTCTATTTTCGGAAGGAACTTGGCCATGTGGACAGAGTGGCCACAGTTCGATCCTGAAGTTGCTTGTCTTGAAGACTCTACTATTACCACAGGTCTTGAAGCAGCCTCATTTCCTATGACTCGGTCTTATGGTTTCAATATGAGAATTAAATTTTAGAGTATATGATTATGAAAGCAATAATAAGAAATAAAGTATTGATTCTTATAGCATTAATCTTAATGCTACCTACTGGATGCAGTGATTTTGCTGAGATAAATAAGAACCCTAATCAGGTAACTTACGGTAACTCCTCTCCTTCGAAACTATTACAAGATATAATATATCAAGGTCACTGGTCTATTTTCTATCGCTCATGGAGGATAAATAGTCAACTTATGCAGTATTCTCTCTTTGTAAATGGGCAGGAACTTACCTCTAATTATGATGTAAGGGCTACTGAATCTACTAATATATGGTCAAACTTTTATCGTTGGGCTTCGAATGCGGCACACATGTATAATTTAGCTGTTTCAAAGGGTGATGTAAACTATCAGGCAATAGCATTGACCATGAAGGTCTATATTGCTGAGTCTATAACATCTATTTTCGGAGATATACCTTACGATGATGCTTTTAAGTGGGAAGAGGGGATCTCTTACCCTAAATATGATTCTCAGGAGGCAGTTTACCGTAAAATGATAGGGGAACTCTCCCAAGCAAATCTCCTATATGACCCTACTAAACCCCTTGACTTTCCCACACGTGATTTACTATATAAAGGGGATATAAAGAAGTGGAAAAAGTTTACTAATTCTCTGAAATTAAGATTACTAATGAGAGTAAGTAAGTGTGATTTAGACGGGGTGGATATAGCGGCAGAGATGCAAACCATGATTTCTGACCCTACGACTTATCCCCTATTTTCCAATAACGATGAAGCAGCTATTTTAAGATATACAGGTGAAAACCCCTTCTATAATGGTTTTGGAGCCACTACCGCTACTGACCCTATGACTTTGAATAACAGACTTTGCAAAACTCTCATTAAGTTGATGACCGATTCGGCTGATCCGAGAATCTCCTTTTTCGCGGATGCCAAAGATGGGGAGTATATAGGAATGGCATCAGGGCAGACAAACGATTATATTGCTCTTATGACCTCCTCTACCTGCAATTATGCAGCGGCACTTAATACTGATACCTCCCCCTCCACTTTGATGAATTATGCGGAAGTGTTATTTATAATGGCAGAGGCCCAATTTAGGAACCTTATATCTACATCAATGACTAATAAAGAGTTGTATGATAAAGCAGTAATTGCCTCTGTTACACAATGGACAGGGAATAAAAATTGGGTGCCTGGAGCTTTTCTTGCCCCTCCAAGTACAGCCGCTTTTAACAACACAATAGAGAGGATAATGGAACAAAAATACTTATCATCTTTCCTTGTAGGGTATGAGGCGTGGTGTGATTATAGAAGGACAGGATTACCCAAAATGCCTATTGGACCTGCAATGGTCAATAAAAATTCATCAGGTATAGCTACCCTCCCCACCAGACTGATTTATCCTTTAATTACTCAGACCACAAATAGGGATAATTGGTTAGAAGCAGTCTCCCGTCTTGAGACAGGACAGGATGATATGTTGTCTAAAGTATGGTTTGCCAGTGGAAACAGATATTAAAATAAAAGATTATGAAGAAAATCTATTTACTATACACAGCTATTTTGGCTATCTGCTTGGCCTCTTGTACCAAACCTGAGGCCCCTGAGGCTCCTTATTTCAATATTGTTCCAAAAAACAGCGATAGCACTTTCGTTATGGGGCCTAAAAGTACTTCGCTTTTAGAAGGTAACGGTCTAAAAGTTTTTATCTATTCAAATCAGGAGTGGAGCCTTTCACTTTTATCAGAAGGTGGTCAAAGTGAAGAACAATGGGTCTCTATCTATCCGACTGAGGGGAAAGGGTGTGGAAGGTTTTATTTTAATGTATCCGAACTATCAGTACCTTATCCACGTAAATGTACACTGTTTGTTAAAAACAGTAAGGGTGAAAAGTTGTTTTCTACCCTTTTTACTCAACAGGGGATAACTCCAAAACTTACCGTAGATAATACGATGCTCTCTTATGGGTCTGCAGGAGGAGAACTTACGGTTAATGTTACCACAAATATTAATTGGGCGGTTAAAATATTGCCTGTTAATTTAGGGGAAGATGTCTCTTGGTGTAGTGTTGGGAAAAAGGGGGATTCATCTCAAGGAATTGTCTGTACTCCGAATGATACCGATAATAAACGCTCTGCTATTGCGAGGTTTTATATGGTAGAGGACGAGGCAGCCCTTTTTGTAGATGTTGCTATTAGCCAATTACCGGTCTATAGTATAACCAACGCAGAGCTTAAAACCATCTCTGAAGCAACGAAGCTCTCCGGTCTTATAGAGGAAAACATTAAAATCCAAGGCTTTGTTATAAGTGATAAAAACACTCTTAATACCGCTAATAATGCAGAGATGTTTATTCAAGATGAGAGCGGAAGGGGGATGATAGTTAAATTCTCCTCCCCTGATGATAATATTTATGAGCTTAACGATAAAGTATCGGTTTGGCTTACAGGGTCTGTTATTAATACTGATACAGATGGCCTTCTGCGTATTACAAATATATCGTCATCAAATATCTCTAAAAATACAACTCTGTCAGGAAATAGTGCCACACCTATTGTTGTTACAGATATCTCGACTATCGGAAATTATCCCTCTACATTAGTTGTTCTTAAAGGGGTCTATTTTGCTGCTCCGGTTGGAACCATTTGTAACGTAGGGACATGGGCTTCCACCCAGTATAAACCTTGTGCTTATGGTCTTACTCCTCTGCTTGACCGTAATGGAAATAGAGCTACGATGAGAACATTAACCACTTTCACGGAGAAATGGAAACAGATTTTGACAGGTGAAGAGTATGATATTACGGGATTAGTGTTAAAAGATGGAGGGGAGATGATGCGTATAGATGGTAGTGCCACAGATTTGCAAAGGCTTAAAGGAGAGTCTTATACACATACTATAAGAGTCAGACGTAATTCCGATATTGTCCTTTCCGGGGCAGCGTCTCGCTATACACCTATTACCTATTGGGTTGGAATTAATACCGTTAACACTTCATATTGGAGCCCACAATTTGGTCCCGGGGAGTTTAATATATGTGCAGGAACCACCACCTGTGTTGCACCAAGTAACACCTCACGTGTTTCATACCTCTTGATAGATGCTTCCGCGGGTGCTGATAACA
>CAZXOP010000051.1:0-12187 GCA_964642235.1 uncultured Muribaculaceae bacterium | reverse complement strand
TTACTTTATGTTTCTGTTAATGGTTCTTGGGTAATTTCGTCAAGTTTTAAAGCTTAATACTTTTAATAATATTCTTTCCGTAAGCACGAGCCGTAGCGGTCTCTCGAGAGACACCAAACTTCGTTTGGTTAAAGGTGCTTTTTTCTACCCCCTCTTCTTTTCTCCCCTTGGGGGAGAAGGATTCACGCTACTACTCTCTTCCGCTTACTTTATGTTTCTGTTAATGGTTCTTGGGTAATTTCGTCAAGTTTTAAAGCTTTCCACTTTTAATTATATTCTCTCCGTAAGCACGACCCGTGTCGGTCTTCTGATGAAGACACTAAACTTTGTTTGGTTAAACCGAACAGATTTTCCCCATTTTTAGTTCGGTTTTGAGTATTTCGTAAACATAGGCAGAGCTTTCGATATAGAGTCCGGTTTCCGTGTCCGACAACTTCTTAAAGGTTTCTGAATTATGAAATAGGCTTATTGCTGTAGCAATATCCATGTTATTGTCTTCCATAAGGTAGGCAATGTTGTCTTTTGTTATCCCTTCTATCAGGTATTGTACTTTATTGTTCATAGCTTTTTAAGATATGCCAAGGCTTGGGGCGTGTGAAAGAAATATTGAGAAGATATTTTTTTGTACTTGAGTCCGCTTGCTAACATGGGTAAGTCTATAATTCCATCCTCGAAGTTACGAAACAACATGGCAATATTATCATCTGCGATAGGACCAATAACAATGTCGTATTTATGGATAGGTTTTTTTTGTTCCCTGCTTCGATTCGCCATAACGAATAATGCCCACTCTTCACTCGGTTCATCGAACCGTTTGATTAAAAGTGAAGTCTCTTTTATAGCGGTAGCTTCATCGAATTCAAAAGAGGTAACAATGGCTTCTCCACCATAGATAGATGCCGTTCTTCGAGCCATTTGTAGAGCCTGTTCCTCAATTTCTGTCAAATAAAAACCTTTTCCGAAATCCTTATAAGGTTTGCACTTGACTAAATCGATAGTTTTGATTTCCGTATTTGATCCGTGATATAGCCTCATCTTACGCCTCCTCCATTATTGTAACAAAAAAGAGCCAAATCTTGTACGCAATCATCCATTGATAGTAGGTGTTCGGCTTCGTAATGCTCTGTAAGAAAATCAACTCCTTTGTAGCGATTCAAATAATTGCTCGCCTCACGGATAGTCATATTATATGCCTTAGCAAATTCGCTAATAACGGCAACCACATATCCTATAATGCGTTTATCCACCTTGCGAGAACTGACCAAACGGATGTATGCTGATAGATTTAACGCCTCCAAAACTTTAGTGACTGTTTTTATGGTCAAGCCCTTACCACTCTCTATTTTGGATATCTGGGCTTTACCCACACCGACTTTTCTACCTAGTTCCTCCTGTGTGAGCCCACGCCTAATTCTCTCATCCCGAATCAGCGCTCCTATATTATTTATATCTACGTTCATAATGATCACTTTCTTGCAAAGATACATTAAAGTTTCCAATATAGGAAACTTTATAGCAATTATTTTAACACAAGCATATTCTCTTTCGAGGTAGATATAGACTACATGTTACTCAGACTGACATTACTCTTTAATTATTTTCAGGAGGAAGTTGATATTAATTAAAATTAAGTGTGAATCTGATTTTTTTGTCTAACTTTATCACCTAAATAACAAATCTCAAATCAATATGAAAAAAATAGTATGGCTTATATCTGCAACGATTTTGATTGCAGGGTGTACTGGTGGTAAAAGTTATAATGAGGCACTAAATTCTATCTCTGCGGAGAGGATGAAGGAGTTCACAAAAGAGATCTCTTCTGACGAGTTTATGGGGCGAATGCCTTTTACAGAGGGTGAGACGAAGAGCATTGCTTTTTTAGAGGAGAAATTGAAAGAGATTAAATTTGAACCACTCTTCGGGGATTCATATCTTCAGAAGGTGCCAATGGTAAAGATTGTTTCAACATTAACCACCCCTATATCTATTGTATGCAAGGGGAAAAAGGAGGTATTGTCTTTAGAAGAGGTTTCCGTAAATTCCCCAAAGCCTGTGAATAGTATTGATCTTAAAGATGTTGAGATGGTTTTCTGTGGTTTTGGAATGGTGGCACCGGAATATGGGTGGAATGATTATGAGGGGATGAATATTCAAGGGAAAATCGCGGTGGTTCTGATAAATGACCCCGGACTCTATGTGGAACCGGAGGATAAATCTCTTTTTAAAGGGAAAGAATTGACCTATTATGGGAGATGGAGGTATAAATATGAGGAGGCTGCAAGACAGGGTGCTGCGGGGGTTTTGATTATCCACGAAGATTATGGTGCAGGGTATAATTGGAGAGTTGCAAGCAGAGCCTCAAGCACGGGGAGACTCTTTATTAATGATGAGGCACTTATGAATAATTGTTCTGTGACAGGGTGGTTAGAAGGGGGATATTCAGAGAGACTTTTCAAGGCAGAGGGGTATTCACTGGAGGAGTTGAAAAATGCGGCATGTGTTAAGGGATTCAAAGGGTTTGCAATGAAGTCAAAGATCTCTATTGCATTAGAGAATACAATGGAAGAGAATGAGTCATATAATGTGGCAGGTATCCTTAAAGGGAGGGTTAAGCCGGAGGAGGCAGTGGTCTTTACTGCTCACTGGGACCATTTCGGGGTAGTCCCTTCTGCTGCAATAGATGGGGATTCGATTTTCAATGGGGCTGTGGATAATGGAACGACAATGGCTTGGGCTTATGAAGCAGCTACAGCTTTCTCTTCTCTTAAAAAGCGTCCTGATCGTTCCGTGATACTCCTTTTCCCTACTGCTGAAGAGCAGGGGCTTCTGGGTTCGCACTTTTTCGTTAACAATCCTCCAATCCCTGTCTCCAATATGCTTGCTTGTTTTAATAACGATATGATGGAACCTCGTGGCAGAATGAATGATTTAATGCTTATCGGGTATGGATATTCTCCGAAACTTGACTCTCTTTTGACTCTTCTTGCACAAAAACAGGGGAGGTATGTTACAGGAGATCCCGATTCTCATAGGGGACTCTTCTTTAGATCTGACCATTTCCCCTTCCATCAGGCAGGGGTCCCATCTATTTGGGCTATGGGGTGTTACGATAGCAGAGAGAAAGGTAAAGAGTGGGGGACTGCAGCATGGTATAAATTTGTGAATGAAGTTTATCATACTCCGCTTGATAATTACAATCCTGATTGGGATTGGAGTGGCGTGGTGGAGGATACTCAGATAGCGTTTGAGGTTGCTTATGAGATTTAAAACGGCAAATAATTGCTTGGTAAATTGTTAAAATAGTGTTAAATATTGAGTTAGGTTTTTTCGAGTTTACAAAATTTATCGTATCTTGCAAAGCAAAGTAAAATTACTACGACTTTTTTACTAACTAAATAATATATTTTATATGGAAGAAACAAAGTTAAAGATGGAAATTCAAGGGCGGGAATATCTACCCCCCTCATTAGAGATTATCTACTTAAAAGTAGAACAAGGTTTTGCTCAGTCTTATGGAGAATCAGGTAAAGCCGGTGGAAATTTTAGTAGTGGCGGTGAATGGGATATATAGGAGGAAAATAGTATGAAAACAAGTAAAATTTTATTAGCGCTTACTTTGGTACTGGGAGTACTTACTTTAAGCAACTGTAAAAAGAATGAAGCAGAAATTAATCCTACCAATCAGATTAAACTTACTATCAACACCTCTGCTGTTGGATTTGATGCTGACACCAAAACATTAATGGATGGACTCACACCTAAATGGGTGACAGGAGACAAGATAGGAGTTATTCCTAATGATGTGACTGCTAACGCCGAGTTTACAAGTACTTTATCGGAGGATAAAATTACTGCCTCTTTTTCAGGCACTACTACCCTTGTAGAAGGAGCTAACACCATTTATGCCTATTATCCATATAGTACTCTAAACGGTACGAGTAATACTAAGTCTGAGACTAAACTTTTATTACCTACCAATCAGTCTCCATCCCTTACCTCTTTTGATGGTGCTGCTGATATTATGGTCGGAAAGCCATATAGCTACACTCATTCATCAGGAAATGCAACGATATCAGATTTTCAGTTTATGAGACTTATGTCAGTAGTGAAAGTGGTATTTAAAAACTCTGGTATTAATATCTCCTCAGAAAAGGTTGAAAAAGTTACCCTTATTGCCGGTGATGCTTTAAAGTCAGGGGAAGACGCTGCGTCAGTTGGGAATAAAGTACTATCAGGTGGGGTTAAGCTTAATTTAACAGATGGCACGTTCTCGCTTTATGATGCTGCCGGTGGAAATTCTCGTAGAAACTATGTAGTAGCAAATTATCTTGGATCTGCTAATTACACAATAGATGCTGCAGGAACTAATTGCACCTATCTTATGATAAATCCGGTAACTATAGCCAATGGAGATAAGCTCTCATTTGAAGTGGTTACCTCAGGACATAAAATAACTAAAACAATAACATTGCCTATATCACTCTCTTTGGTGGGAGGTAAAATATATACCCTCAATGTCTCTTTAGATGATACCAATATTGCCGTTTTTAACCATTCTCTTCCCTATACAATGAATACTACTAAAAACAATGCAGGTAATGATTGGATAGCAGCAGGATGGGAATTAGGCAATAATCAGACAACAGGAACCTTCTGGGGTGTAAGACTGGGAACAAGCTCTGCAGTAGGGTCTGCTACCTCTCTCCCTCTTTCAGGCTTCACAGATTATGTAAAAGTTACCTTCAATGCAGTAGGGTGGGGAGACGATACTCCTAAGATATATGTTTCCCTACTGAAAGACGATAATAGTGAGTTAAAATCTAATTTCAGGACTATAGCAGGTGGGGGCGCAGAAGCTTCTGGCACACCTAACTTAAAGGAAGAAACTATTATGGCTGAAAATGCAAAATATACTATAGTCTTCTCAGGGGTTTCTGAGGCTAAAAAAGTGAAAATAGCTACTACTGATGCTAGTAAGGGACGCTTCTTCTTGGCTTATGTGAAGGTTGAAACTGCGACCGCCGGTGATGTTAAAGCTCCGACAGTTACCACTCTCGATGCTACTAATGTTCAAGGTCAAACTGCCCGACTAAACGGAGCATTTAATAATAACGACTCTCCATTTACTGATATTACAGAAGTAGGTTTTTATTGGAAGAAAACTTCTGATGCTAATTATACAAAAGTTACATTAGAGCAAACCTCTTATACTTACTCTACTTTGTCAAGTTTGGATTATGCCACAGAATATAGTTATTATGCTTATTTGAAAGTTGGTGGTTCAGAAATTACAGGAGCAGTTAAAACATTTACGACTACCGGTCCGGTACTAACTATTACCCCGGCTGTATTAACTCTTGGTGCAGCAGCAAATAGTACTGCGACATTAACCATTACCTCTCTTGCCGGTCAGGCTTGGACAGCTTCCATTACTAAGGGCACTGGTTTTACATTGTCAGCCACTACCGGCACCATTGAGGAAGGAGGAACAAGTACCATAACTATAACTGCATCAAATGCCAATACAGGAGCATCAACAATGGATTTAGGAACCATAGAGGTTAAATTAGACGGTTATACCTCTTCTGTTGCTACTACTACGATTAAGCAGGCAAATGCTGGACCAAGATATTATGTAAGAGTAACAGATAATGATCAAATAGTGTCCGGTGGTTCATACCTAATAGTTGAAAATGTTAATGGGAATGGAAAAGTTATGGGAAATACCCTATCATCATCTAAATTTTCTCTAATAGACTGCTCTTCTAAGTATGATTCAGGTAATGATAGATTTACATCGGATGCTTCTATCACTGACGAGTATGCTGTAACATTTACTACTGCATCAACGGGTTATACTTTAAATTTTACTAAATCCGGTAATTATATCATTTATAATTCGTCAGCAAATTTTGCTGCTTTAAATTCCACTATTCCTGCTGATAATAAAGGATGGTGGACAGTGGATGAAAATGGGACGACAAACTTGTTTAATATTAAGAATGTTAATACAACTTCTCGTAGTATTTTATATCGTGCAGGGAGCTCTAATGTTTTTGGCCCATATTCAACCTCTTCAATGGGGAGTGAATACTCCTTTGTCAGACTCTATAAACTACAATAATAACCCACTTTAATCTCTAATATCAAGCCCGTCGGTTTTTCCGATGGGCTTTTTATTTTTTCTGCTTACCTTTGCACTCTCATCTCTATAAGTTACGTGATTATGAGAAAACAGATTAAACTTATTATTTTATTGATGGTTATGGGTTCAGGGGTTATCGCACTTAATGGGTGCAGTGGATTTACTAAAGAGGAAAAAGGGATTATTAATGGGGCAGAGGGGGAGTTGCTGCATATTTATACTGTGGAGAATCCTGAAGAGGAGAGTACTCTAAGAAAGCTCTCTACCGATATTACTATCAGGGATATAAAGGGGAAGAATTATAAACGGTTAGCAGAGAGGATGATTCAGACTGTCAGGGACTCCTTGGTGGATGGGGTGGGACTCGCTGCTCCGCAGATAGGGATCAACAGAAGGATAGTGGCAGTCCAGCGATTTGATAAAGAGGGGAGCCCTTTTGAGGTCTATCCCAATATCCGTATTGAGTCTTATTCTCCTGAAAAGAGTTGCGGAAGTGAGGGGTGTCTCTCTGTCCCAGAAAGGAGCGAAGAGGTTCTGCGCTCTGATTGGGTCATTATTTCATATATCGATCCAAAGACCCTCCTCCAAGTAAAAGAGACTGTTACCGGCTTTATCGCAGTAATTTTCCAGCACGAAGTCGACCACTTGGAAGGGGTGCTTTACATCGATTTACAATAGTTACTCTTTAGGTACCTCTTTAAAGCTCTCTATTGCCTTTTTGGCATCATCTCCGAAATATTCATAGAGACGAGAGGACTCAACATATTTGTGGGGGACGTACTCTAATATCTGTGCTGCGGCAAAATCATTGTTTTTAGAGAGAAGTAAGTCGAGGCGGATTCCATTCTCGCTTAATTTCAATGTGTTAACAAGGTCAAATCTTGCAGAATCGAGAATCTCCTTTAGCTTTGTCCTCTCCGAAGGGTTATAATATAAGGTGTTTTGAGTAACCACCGAGCCTGTGGGGGCATAGATATAGACCTTTTTAATAAAGAAGAGGGAGAATATACCGCCGAACATCATAAATACACCGATGATGTCAGTTACTTTGAAGTTTAAGATTAAGGTCATGAGTATCCCGACAACTATTAGCGATAATGAGATAAGTAGAGATGTCGTGGAGTTTTTTTTGATAATGTCTTTATGTTGCATAATATTGAATTTTAATCAGTTAATAAATATAAAACCGCCGCTCAGGGTACAATTATGGCTTTGAGCAGGCAGAAATGGTTATTATTAACTATTAAATTCTAATATTTCGCCATTTGTAGATTTTGCAATCCTTGGAGTATTTATCGAAGATTTTATAGAAAGACAATGCGGCAAGAAGCGCAGGGTCTAATTCCAAAAGTTTGAAAGTGGAAATAGGGGAGAGGAAGAGGGGAAGGACGCGGACTGCGATCGAGGGACGCGAGGTGGAAGGGGAGAAGAACTCCTTTTTAATCAATGCGTCCTGTGCATTCTTGTCAGTTGAGGTCAATTGGGCAGTTATAATATCACTCTCCGCAGCGCTCTCAATAGATCTATATATTTGAGGTGATGCAAGTAAGAGGGTAACTATCAGTGAAAATAAAAATAATATGCCTAAATGCCTTTTCATACGTTGCAAAGATACATTTTAATTTTTTAAATTACACGCATGCGGAAATTTATTGTGTTTCTAACAACTGTCTAAACTCTTCTTCAGATGGGATGTATAGTTTGTATTTAGAGGCAAACAGCTGCTTACTCTCTGCCAATACTGAATATTCGACAACTGTCTTATCGTTTTCAGAGCATAGTATAATTCCAAGTGTGGGATTATCAGTTTCTGTGCGTTTTTGCTTCTCATATAAGCGTACATACATATCCATTTGTCCTATATCTTGAGGTGTCAAAGTGCCTATTTTCAGATCTATTAGGACAAAACTTTTTAACAGATAATTGTAAAAAACCAGATCAATATAATAATGCTTACCGGCATCGGTAGTAATTCGTTGCTGCCTTGCTACAAAAGAAAACCCTTTTCCGAGTTCTAATAAAAACTCTTGTAATTTCTCTATTAATTTATTTTCTAAGTCGCTCTCTAAGTACTTAATATTTTCTTTTATATCTAAAAATTCAAGGACATATGGATCTTTTAGAAGTTCTGCAGCTGTAGGGATAATATTATTCTTTTTAGCTTCATCTATTACAGCGTTTTTATCCTGACTGGATAATAGCCTTTGGTAATAGAACGAGTTGATTTGTCTCTCTAACTGCCTGGAACTCCATGCACATTCCACAGCTTCTAATAGATAAAACTTGCGAGCATCTTCATTTTCAACTCTTAACAATAATCTATAATGTGTCCAACTCAATTCGGGGCGCAGTGCGTCCCGAATTGGAAAAGTGATGAAAAATTGTCGCATCCTGCGTAATTCACGTTCTTCAAACCCCTTTCCAAACTCTTCAGTAAGTTCCTTAGCAAGGTTTTTAAGTAAGAATTTACCATACTCGGCACGAGCATTTCCGCTCTGTTCATCTTCTACAATGCGTTTTCCTATCTCCCAATAGGTCATTACCATCGCTGTATTTACAGTGCGTACTACTTGCAGTCTGCCCTGCTCAATAATCTTGCGAATATCTTGCAAAATATCATTCTTTTCTCTCTCTAATGGTATAATGTCTGTCATAGTTTTTTTATTGAATACAAAAATAAAAAAAAGTTTTAAAGCAATGGACTCACTAATCTTGCTATTGATTCGAAAATGCGGCTTTTGATGTTTCTCTTTTTCCACTTGCTCTGGTGGATAAGTGTGCAGCGGGTTAAGTCTTTGCGGAATTGTTCTTCAACTATACTTGTGCACTCTTGGTCATAGAGGATGGAGGTAACCTCGAAGTTGTGCTCAAGACTCCTATTGTCCATATTTGCGGAGCCAATAATGCAATATTCCCCGTCAATACTTAGCACCTTGGAGTGGTTGAACCCTTTGCGGAAGAGGTAAATTTTAACCCCTGCCCGAAGTAGTTCCGTTAGGTAAGACATTGTCCCCCAATGGGTAATCCATGTGTCTGACCTCTCAGGAATCATTATGCAGACCTCCACCCCTGAAAGGGCGGTGATTTTAATGGCGTTAAGGATGGATTCACAGGGGGTGAAGTAAGGTGTGATAATGTAGATATGGTTTTTAGCCTGAGTGATGGCGGTAAAAAAGCATTGCATTATCCCTGACCAGTCGCTGTCGGGACCGGATGAAATAATTTGCGAAAAAACATGCTTTTCGTCATCCTCATCAGGGGTTATCAGGTTAAGATTAGGGTAATATTGATCTCTTTTCCTGAGGTTTTTATTAAGGATAAAAAACCGGTCGAGAAGGAAACTTGCTTGAAGGGACAATACTGCACTCCCCTCTATCTTTATATGGGTATCTCGCCACTCTTGGAAAACCCCTCCGTCAAAATAGCGGTCTGCAATGTTTACCCCACCTAAGAACCCTATAATTCCGTCAATTACCAATATTTTCCTATGATTTCTGTAATTGACAATGGGGGGAGGGAAGAACCATCTGAATGGGGAGAAAACCAATATTTCTACCCCTGCACTCTTTAATTCGGCGACAAACTCTTTACTTAAAGCCCTGCTCCCAAATCCGTCATACATTAGTCTTACCTCTACCCCCTCTTTTGATTTCTCAATCAACAGATCCTTAAATTGATTCCCGACTTTATCTTCTTCAAGTATAAAGGATTGGAGGTGGATATGTTTTTTTGCGGAAGCTATTGCCTCTAACATAGCAGTCAGGGACTCTCCTCCGGAGAAGAAGATTTGAGTGGAGTTGCAGGTGGTAAGGAGGGACTGGCTGGTCTTTAGGTTTTGGATTATTAATTTACGGAAGGGTGTGAGTTCTGATGGAATATTCTCAGGATTTTTGAATTTTTCCAACATCTCTCGGCTTAGATTCTCCCTGATTTTCAGATCTCCCGCCCCTTTTCTGTTAAACATTTTCTCTTTGCGGAAGTTCCTTCCAAAGAGAAGGTAGAGGATGAGTCCAATGTAAGGGAGGAGGATCATCACCATCACCCAGGAGAGGGTTTTAACGGGATCTTCCTTCTTGGATATCAGGAAGATAGATGCCATTACAGCAAGAACGAGGTTTGCCGAATAGAGAATTGCAGATATAATTTGCCAAATATTACTTAAATCCATAACTGCCCTATATTGTTTTAACTTATTGTGTTATTGTTCTCCATGACAGCCCGACTTTTCTTATCTCATCCAGCGGCTGTTATTATTTGCCACTTACTTCATTTTCAGGCCAGTTGGCTACTGTTATTATTTGCCATCCTCCAATATCTTCCCTGAGTTAGCCCTTTTAGTTCCTCTGTATAGGCAGGCTACTCCGCCTGTTAAGTTCCTGTAACTCACCTCTGAGAATCCACCTTGTTCCAATTCTTTGCAAAACTCCTCCCTCTGTGGAAACTCCATTGCGGAGGTGTGAAGGTATTCATAAGCTTCCCTCTTTCCGGAAATTGCCCCTCCTATTTTGGGAAGGATTTTTCCAAAGTAGAGAGAGTATATTGACCTCCAGACCCTATTTTCCGGGGTTGCAAACTCCAAGACGAAGAGGCTCCCTCCCTGTTTTATTGTCCTATACATTTCCGTTATGCAAAGAGCTCTGTGGTCAAAATTTCGGATTCCGAAGGATGTTACTGTGGCATCGAAGGTGTTGTCAGGGTATCCGATGCTGTCAGCAGCTCCATATTCATATCTAAGTGTAGGGTGAGAGGAGGAGAGATATTGCTCGCTCTTTGCTTTGGCTATGTCGAGCATGTTTTGGGAAATATCCATTCCCACCACTGAAATCCCCTTTTGGAAGAGAAGCATCGAGACATCTCCTGTACCGCAAGCCATATCGAGAACCAAATCCGCTCCACTCTTTTTGACCTCTTTAACCATCCTCTTTCGCCACGGTCTGTCGATGTTAAATGAGAGTAAATGATTTAAGAGATCGTACTTTGGGGCAATCGAGTCAAACATCCGGGCTATATCTCCCTTATCTTTTGAAAGGGGGGCTTTCATCTATTTTAGCCTATCATTTATAAATCCAAATGATGTGTCATCCATTCTGAGTTCCCCTCTGGTTACATGACCGAGAAGGGTGAGCTCTACATTGTGAGAGAACATATAATCTACAAAATCATCCTCTTGATCCTCATCTACCGATACTATTGCAAGATAATCAGTTTCTCCATTAAGAAACTGTACATCTTCAAGTTCAGCATCTCCTGTAATGTCAAATCCAAGGCGATTTTTACTGCAACATTCGATTAGTGAGGCAAAAAGCCCTTTGTCAGAAATCCTATGGAGGCTCGAAACAAAATCACTTTCAATACTATTATTAAGAAATTCAACAGCTTCTTCGGTCTTTACCAGGTAAATAGTATCTCCTTTCTTCTCAAAATATTTTCTAATTTCTTTCATTGTGTAATGATATTTTGTGTAAAAATACAATTTTTTTTGAAAGTCTTGGTACATTTTAAGAAAACATTGTATATTTGCAGCCCCTGCCCAGATGGTGAAATTGGTAGACACGCCACTTTGAGGGGGTGGTGCCGGTTACGGTGTGCAAGTTCGATCCTTGTCCTGGGCACGTTTACTAAAACCAAACTATTGAATTTCAGTAGTTTGGTTTTTTAATTCTCTTTTCGCGTCCCCCCAGCGTCCCCTTTTATTGAAATACTTGTACAATAAATTGCAAGATTTGAAACAAAAAAAAGCGCCGAATTTGAAAATTCAACGCTTTCGTTGCTTAAAAATTGTCGTCTGACTCTCGTCATCGGATAATGCAAATTTAATCAATTATTCCATACCCTAAAATGATAGTAGATGATAACTCAAGCCGATTCCGATGTACGGGACCGGATGGATGGTGTTTTGTTGGTAAGAGAGGCCGTAACCGGCCTGGATGCCTATCCCCCACCGCCGGGGCTTGATGGGTTTTTGGTGGATGGTGGTGGAGGTGATGAGTTGGTGGGTGTTGCGGAATATGTGGATGCTGTCCAGGGCCGGACGGTAACCGG
>CAZXOP010000050.1:0-12300 GCA_964642235.1 uncultured Muribaculaceae bacterium | reverse complement strand
TAATACTTTTTATGATAATTCTTGTTTTAAATTGCGGAAGTTCATCATTGAAATATCAGGTTTTGGATATGCACAATGATGACGAGTTTTCACTCTTGGCTAAAGGGATTGTTGAAAGAATAGGTCTCCCAATGGGAGATATTACCCACAAGGCCACAGGGAAGGATAAATATGAAATTACTAAACCGGTCTCTAACCATACCGAAGGGATAAAAGCCGTACTCGAGCTTTTAACAGACGGTGAGTGGGGTGTCTTGAAATCATTGAGTGATATTCAGGCAGTTGGACACCGTGTGGCTCATGGTGGTGAGAAGTTCCCTCTCTCCTGCAAGATAGATGAGAAGGCAGTAGAAGGTATTGAGCAGCTTTGTGAGCTTGCTCCCCTACATAACCCCGCAAACCTACTCGGTATTAAAGCAGTTTTTGATTTGATGCCTAAAACTCCGCAGGTGGCAGTCTTTGATACCTCCTTCCATCAGACAATGCCGGCAGCTTCATACATGTATGCTATCCCTTATGAATATTATGAGAAGTATAAGATTCGCCGTTACGGTTTCCATGGAACAAGTCATAAATTTGTAGCTGAAAAAGCTTGTAAACTTGTCGGTCTCGATATAAACCAATCAAAGATAGTAACTTGTCATCTTGGTAATGGTAGCTCCATTACAGCGATTAAAGATGGTAAATCAGTCGATACCTCCATGGGATTCACCCCACTTGAAGGGGTGGTTATGGGGACCCGCTCCGGCAACGTGGACGCAGGACTTGTTTTTTTCCTTCAAGAAAAAGAGGGGCTCAACCCAGCTCAGATTAATTCGGTATTAAATAAAAAGAGCGGTTTCCTCGGAGTGTCGGGAGTCTCTTCTGACTGTCGCGATTTGGTAAATGCTACCAATGGAGGAAATAAGCGTGCAGAGCTTGCTCTCGAGATGCTTTATCATAGTGTTAGAAAATATATAGGGGCTTATAGTGCCGTTATGGGGGGAATTGATTTAATAGTTCTTACCGGAGGAATAGGGGAAAATGATTGGGATGCCCGTAGAGAGATCTGCTCTACTCTCGGTTATTTAGGTGTTGAATTTGATGACACTAAAAATGATAAAGTAAGGGCACAAGATGTTATTCTTACCAAACAAGGCTCAAAGGTTACCGTAGTTACTGTTACCACCAATGAAGAATTGGTTATAGCCAGAGATACCATGCATATTGTTAAACAAAAATAAATTCGATAATTATGATTACTAGTTTTGAACAGATTTACGACCAACTTCGCTCTAAAACCAAAAAAAGACTTGTGGCTGCATGGGCAGTTGACGACCATACCATCTCTGCAGCTTATCAAGCAGTACAGTTAGGTATAGTTGAGGCTACCCTTGTAGGTGATGAAAAAATGATTCATCAAGTTTGTAGCGCAGAGAAAATAGATCCTTCCGTTTTCAGAATTATTCCTGTTAATGAAGAACTTAAAGCTATCTCTACTGCTGTTGATTTAATTAATAGTGGAGATGCCGATATATTAATGAAAGGTCTCTGCTCCACAGATAAATATATGAGAGCTATCCTGAATAAAGAGAGAGGTCTCCTCCCTCCTAAAGCAGTTCTTTCACACGTTTCCGTAGTTTCAAACCCTAACTACCATAAACTAATTGTATTGGGAGATATGGCTGTTATTCCTGCTCCTGATTTGAGTCAGAAGATAGCTATAACTAAATATCTTGTTAACACAGCTAAGGCCCTTAATATCGATAAACCAAAAGTGGCTCTTATTGCAGCTACTGAGCAGATGCTTGCAGGGATGCCGGCTTGTGTTGATGCAGCATTGATCTCTAAGATGATAGATAGAGGACAGATCCCCGGATGTATAGGAGATGGTCCTTTAGCTCTCGATGTGGCTCTCTCTGCAGAAGCTACCGCCATTAAGAAACTTGTATCCCCTGTGGCAGGAGATGCAGACTGCTTACTCTTCCCTAATATCGAGTCAGCAAATGTCTTTTATAAAGTTAACTCCCAGCTCTGCAAGGAGATAAAATTAGCAGCAATAGTAGCAGGTGCCAAGGCTCCATGTGTACTCTCTTCACGTGCTGACAGTATCGATACTAAACTTAACTCTATTGCGCTTGCGGCTTTAACAGCAAAATAGTCTATATGGGATTAATATTGACCATTAACCCTGGTTCAACTTCTACGAAGATAGCTCTTTTCGAAGGGACAACCGGGGTATTTTCTAAAACTCTCAGGCACTCCTTAGAGGAGATATCGGGTTTTAATTCTATAATTGATCAATATAAATTTCGCAGGGATGTTATTATAGCTACATTATTAGAGAATGGTATAGTACTCTCAGATATAGTTATAATAGTTGGAAGGGGAGGACTCCTTAGACCTATTGAGTCAGGAGTTTATCAGGTTAATGATCTCATGTTAAATGATTTGGCCTCAGCTAAATATGGTGAACATGCCTCTAACTTAGGGGCTCTGATAGCTAATTCGATTGCTCATCAGATCGGGTGTCGTGCATTTATTGCCGATCCGGTCGTGGTCGATGAGTTAAGTGATGTAGCAAGAGTTTCAGGGCACCCCCTCTTTCCGAGAGCCTCTATTTTTCACGCCCTAAACCAGAAAGCTATTGCAAAGCAGTATGCTTCTGATGTTGGGAGAAGCTATGAGGAGCTAAGATTAATAGTGGTTCATCTTGGCGGAGGTGTCTCTGTCGGGGTACATCTCGGAGGAAGGGTAGTGGATGTAAACAATGCTCTTAAAGGGGATGGTCCCTTTTCTCCCGAACGTTCAGGTACGATAACTGCACTCTCTCTTGCGGAACTCTGCTTTTCAGGCAAATATGAGTATAAGGATGTTAAAAAGATGCTTATAGGTGAGGGTGGTGTAGTTGCTCATTTAGGGACTAATTCTTTTCTTGAATTAGAGCAGAGAGTGGCTGCCGGAGATGAAAAGGCTACACTTATAGCCGATGCATTTATTTATAATGTTGCTAAACAGATAGGGGCTTCAGCAGCAGTCCTTTCCGGAAAATTGGATGCCATCCTTATTACAGGCGGTATTGCTTACGGAAAAGAGATGATGAAGCAACTGACTGATATGGTAGAATTTATTGCCCCTGTAAAAATTTATCCCGGAGAGGACGAAATGGGGGCTCTTGCAAGAAACGGTCTTGCCGTCCTCGAAGGAAGAGAGGAGGTTAAAGAGTATAAATGACGAAAAACCAATACGTTCCAACTGAATTAGGCACTGAAAAGGTCGGCACTCTTCTTAGAAGATATGCTATTCCTGCCGTTATTGCCATGACTGCATCTTCACTTTATAATATGGTGGATGCTATCTTTATTGGGCAGGGGGTGGGTGCTTTGGCTATTTCAGGACTTGCGGTTACATTTCCTTTTATGAATTTAGGGGCAGCATTCGGCACACTCGTAGGGGTGGGTGGGGCTACTCTAACCTCTGTGCTGCTTGGACAGAAGAATTATGGAATGGCTAAAAAGGTTCTTGGTAACGTAGTGGTTATGAGTATTATAGTCAGCATATTATTCTCCGTTTTCTCACTCATTTTTATAGACCCTATTCTCTATTTCTTCGGGGCAAGTGAAAATACCATTAAATATGCGAGGGATTACATGACAATAATATTATCCGGTAGCATCTTCTCCTCTATCTATTTTGCCCTCAATGCGTTGCTTCGCTCCTCAGGACACCCCAAGAAAGCGATGATGGCTACCATTTTTACCGTTATACTCAATGCTACACTCGATCCTATTTTTATCTTCTCTTTTGGATGGGGGATAAGAGGTGCGGCGATAGCGACCATTATATCCCAAGTCGTTTCTTTAATTTGGATTATAAGTATCTTTAGTAAAAAAGATGCACTGCTTCACTTTGAAAAGGGGATTTTTAAGTTAGATAAGAGGATAGTCAAGGATTCATTGTCGATAGGATTAGCTCCGTTTTCTATGAATTTCGTCTCCTGTTTTATAGTGATATTAATAAATTTACAGTTCAGAAAGTATGGAGGAGATCTGGCTATAGGGGCCTATGGGATAGTAAATAGAGTCTCATTTGTTATAGTTATGGTGGTAATGGGTCTTAATCAGGGGATGCAGCCTATAGCAGGTTATAACTATGGGGCAAAGCAATATGATAGAGTTCTTAAAGTGCTTAAATTAACCATGATGTATGCCACTGTTGTAACGACCATAGGGTTTCTCATGTCTCTACTAATACCTGACATCGTGGTCTCTGCCTTTACGAGAGATAAGGAACTAATATCATTGGCATCAAGAGGACTAAGGATAGCATTAATGGTCTTTCCGATAGTCGGTTTTCAGATGGTAGTCTCTAATTTCTTCCAATCTTTAGGTCTGGCCAAGAGGGCTATTTTCCTTTCGCTTTCGAGACAGTTGTTATTTCTATTACCGGGTCTTGTGATTCTACCCCCTCTTATGGGAGTATCAGGTGTATGGTATAGTTTCCCTATCTCTGATATCATTGCCACAGTGGTCTCTGCGACTATGTTGATTAATTTCAGTAAAAAAATTAAAACTCAAATACATGAATAATTTTTATACAATATCTATCGGCAGGGAGTTCGGAAGCGGCGGTGCAGCAATAGGAAAGCTACTTGCGGAAAAATTAAATGCCTCCTACTATGATAAGGAGATTCTTTTTCAGGCCTCTAAAGAGAGTGGACTGGCACCTGAACTCTTCGAAAAAGCCGATGAGCGTATGGGGAGCCCCTCATCCACTTCATTCTTGGGTGGAATTATGGGGATGCAGCTCAATACCATAGGGGAGTGCTTTATTCCCCCTAATTGGTATCTTGGCAATGAAAGACTTTTTCAGATTCAGAGTGAAGTCATGATTAAACTTGCCAAGCAGGGGGACTCTCTATTTATGGGGAGGTGTGCCGATTATGTTTTAAGGGAGATGCCAAACCTCTTATCGGTTTTTATTACAGCCAAAATAGAGGAGAGAATAAAAAATATAAGTGAAAAGTTCTCTATGTCGAGTTCGGAAGCGGAGTCTTTGATAAATAAAAAGGATAAACAGAGAGCTGAGTACTATAATTACTACACATTTAAGAAATGGGGAGCAGCCTCCTCTTATGATCTCTGTTTAAATGTCTCCAAATTCGGAATAGAGGGGTGTGTTGAGTTGATTATCTCCACACTTGAGCGAAGAATCGGTTCCCTTTAGCTATAGAGTCATATTCCCATCTCTTTTCCAAGAGACAATGGGGACACCAGTGTCCACCCTTTAATATAATGTTCGGAGTAGCGGAGAACTTATGTCCGAACTGACACTCCCAGCTAAGTGGGGTGAAAATATCTCCCTCACGCATCTTCTCAGAGAGACATTTTCCACCTCTAAAAGTGGCAGCCTGTTTCATATCATCTATGCTTAGCTCTGATAAAGGTTTACTCTCGTCATATCCATGGTCAAGTAAAATGGGGGTTTCGGAAGGTCTTGAAAAATCAAAATCATCCCATGAAGTTATTTTATTCATTTCGTCTTGAGAGCCGAAGTGGGCGTTAATTCTCTCGATATTCCCTCTTTTAATCCAGTCAAGTGTCCCTAACTCTTTTGTCTTGGCGACTTGTTTCATAAAGAGTTTAATGAGGGAGGAGGGGATAATCTTTGCAAGCGAAAAATACCATGGGAGCTCTTTCGACATCCTCTCAAAATAGAGATCACACTCTATATTCTCTCTAAAATGGAGGTAACTCTCCAAAACATCGCTATCGACATACCATTGTCCATGGAAGTTTCTGGTCGCAAACCAATTTATATCAAATATCTTCTCGGGAGGTGGTACCGATATGGTCTTAAGAAGCAATACTTCAAACTCATAATTTGTAAGGCGATAAGAGGGGCCGCTACTAAGATTATAGAAAGATCTCCAAAAATGCTCCGGAAGTTCCATGTCGCAGAGGTTTGCAAGTACTCTGCCCGAATCCTCCACTGTAGCCCATTCAAGTACCTCATTAAAAGGGACATGAAAGGCTATAGGGTTATTTGCTTTTTTTAGGAGTGAGGGGTAAAGCATTCCGCTCTGTCTTATGGAGACCCACCTCTTTAACCCCGACTCTGCGAAAATAGATTCCGCGATAGATTTTGAGAGTGCATAGTAGTCGTATATGCTCGGGAAAATAGGATCCCCGCACCTTCCCCAATGGAGAGGAGAGGGTCTATCCCCGGTTTGTGCCACTGAACCGATATAGACCACTGAGATAGAATCAGGGTCGGGAGCTGCTTTAATAGCAGCCACGATGTTTTTAGCAGCAGTAATATTGACATTCATTGTCTCTTCAGGGAAGGCATCCGCTTTAGGGGAGACCATTCCTCCGACGTGAAGGACGAAATCGGAGCCTGAGACTCCACGAAGAATATCATTGTAATTTAAGAGATCGCCCCAAACCACCTCCAGCACCCCTTTTTTTATATAAGGTGCAAGTCTGTTTCTATTTACATTGCTTGGGAGGGAGAGAATTTTGATATTAAAACGCTCCTTTCGGTTTAACAGCTCCTGCAGGGTGGACCACCCCATATTCCCTGTGGCGCCTGTTAGGAAGACCGTTTTTTTTCGCTCCATTATCTATTTTTTATATAATTCTCTGGGGGACATTGAAGCGTAGGAGGGAGGGGTATAGTTTCTAAGAACCACCTTCTCATCAAGATTATATTTAGCCCCTTTTATTACGAATTGTTCTATGAAATAGAGGGTATCATCTACAAAGGGGTAGTATAGATTTGCCACATCGTGCCCTGCCCCGACGAATCTCATTATATGATATGGGTAATCATTTTTCTTAAATATTTTTGCAAGGTAATTGGAGCCAAAGAGACCTTTATTAAAGAGTTGTATCTTATTATATTTTACTAACTTATCTTTAGTCCCATGGAGAAAATAGGTGGGAGCAGGTTTAGTCTTGTATTTTGGTTTGCCTGTGGTGGAGATGGTGGCACCTGAAAATGATATAACTCCCCCGAACTTAAAATCTTTTGGTAATACTTCAGCAAGAGGAGTGCGATTAGATAATTCGTAATCTGCTTGTAATGAAGTTATTGCTCCGGCACTTGAGCCGCAAAGTACGATTTGTTTAGGGTCAATCCTAAAAGTTTCAGCCTGTTTTAATATGAAATCAACCGATGAGAAGAGGTCTTCAGTGGCAATATAGATGGAGTTAAATAGGGGGGCCGTATCAAAGGGACTTGCTGCGGATTGCCCTTTCATTCCGAGTCTATAATCTATGGCTATTGCTACTACCCCTTTTTTTTGGAGTTCAGTACAATACCTTATAATATTATTACTGTCACGACTTCCCCCTTTAAAACCTCCTCCAAATAGAAATATGACGCAGGGGTGGGTCTCCAAGTTATCAATTGGCTCATAGACATCCATATAGAGATGGCATGTATCCCTCTCTGCAAATTGATAAATGGTGTAATCAGGAATAAAGTTAAGAGTATCCTTTTTACCCTCTGCAAAAGCAAATGTAAATAAGAATAACAGGGGGATTACTAGTAGATATCTCTTCATATTTATATAGTTTACTATTTCTTATCGAGCCAAATATCGAACTTTAATGGCATATAACCAGGTATTCCATTACTTGTGGGATTTTTACCATTCTCTCCATAACCCCAATCAGATGAAAAGAATGCAACTACGCGTTCGCCATATTTTAGAGAGTGGACTGCATTTAAAAAGCCTGAGATAGTTTCGCTGTTGGATTTCTTCATCTCTGTGAAATCATTTTCATATTTTATTTTTAGTCCGGTATAGGATGTTGAGGAGCTTGAGTAAATTCTATACTTTTTAGCAGTATCCGCCACATTGGTGTCAAAAACTTTCCCATCTAAAAATCTCCCCACGTAATTTACCTGTATCTCTGATCCGAATGCCACTGTATCTGCATCTTTTATCTCAACTAATTTTTTAGAATAAAAACCAAGTTTGGTGGAGTCAAGTCCATTATAATAATTATTTGCGTGATCCTCAAGTAGTGCCGTCTCATACTTCTTAATATCGTTAACTAATTTCACAAGCTCTACGTCATATATAGTTATAGTCCCCTCCCCTTCATTTATATATTTTCCTGTCTTAACATCGAGTAGCCATGGTGGAATTATTGCTGTCGATTTCCCCCCCTCTTTCATGGTAAGGAGAAGCTCATTAAGGCCAGGGTTTAGTTTTTTAGTCCCAACACTCCAGACTTGTGTTCCATAATATTTAGAATTTGAATAAGTTCCAAGCTGCCTTGACACTGAATCATAACAAGAGGAGATATAGGTTCCTGAGATATATTTTGAGGAGTATTTAACAAAGGCAAAAGCACTATCCTTTATACTATTTCCACTCCCCACCTTTGTAGGGATAATATACATCCCTGATTTGGTTGAATCAATTCCAGAATGATTCATTTTAATGTAGGCAGATAATATCCTCCTCTGAACTGATTCAGAAGACTCATCCACTTCGCGTACACAAGAGGATAAAATGAATAGTGTCATTAAAATCAGACCCCCATTTCTTATAAACCTTATCATATTAATTTTTTTTAATCTTTTCTATCCAAACCTCATACATTAGTGGTGATAGTTTGGGAATATTATAAACTCGAGTATTATCAAAACCATATTTTGCAGAGAAAAGAATAACTGCATGCTCTTTCTCTTTCATACCTAAGAGCCCGTTTGTAAGCCCCTTGGTAAAGACTCCCTCCTTAAAAAGAACTTTTTCAACACTAAAGTTCTGGTTGGTTAAGGTTAAGGATGCTTGTTTGGCCACCTCTTCGACATTGGTAGTAAATAGTGAACCACCTCCGCTTGAAAACACAAAACCAGAGTAATAGAAACTAAGAGAATCCCCATAACTAAGGGTGTTTGAGGAGGAGCCATACTCAATAATCACCCTATTAGAACCATTAGTCCTCACTATCTCTTTATCTGCAAATTTAGTTGAAATAAATCGATCTATCGCTGCCTCCTGCTCTATAATGATAATCTCCCTGTCTTGTTGACTGCAAGAACAGATAAGAAGGATAAGGAGTATTGGATAGAGTATTCTTTTCATCTCTTTGGTTATTTAGCAAAAGATGTGCCTTTTTTTTCAATATATTCTCTAAGTGAATTTTCAAAATATGAGGCCACTTCAGATATTGGCATATAGAGGGTGCCACCTGCCGCTTTTTCGTGTCCACCTCCATTAAAGTAGAGGGCAGAAAAATCATTAACTGATATAAAACCATCTGTACGAAAAGAGACTCTTATTCTATCCGGTGTTTCTGTGAAAAAAGCTGAGATAGAGACCCCTCGTATTGAAAGAGGGTAATTTACAAACCCCTCTGAATCTCCTATTTCATAGTCATATTCTTTTTGGGTTTTTAATGAGAGGATTTGATAGGCTGCCCTCATGTCACCTAATATAACCATCCCATCAGTCAATAATTTCCCCATTAACCTCATTCTCTGTTCTGAAAAACTATTAAAAACAGCTTTATTAATCTTTTCTAAATTAACTCCGATGGTTAAAAGTTCTGATGACATTTTGAATGTGGAGGGGATTACGGAGTTGTTGAAATTATTGGTATCGGTAATCATCCCTGTGGCGAGTGATTCAGCACACCGGAAAGGGAACTTAGAGATATTGTTTCCTATATGTTTTGTCTTTTTAAGTATCCAATATAAAAACTCACAGGTGGAGGAGTATTTGGAATCTGAAAAAACAAGATCAAACTCTTCTTTAGCAGGGTTAGGGTGATGATCCACAATAACCTTAAATCCATTGCTGCTTCTAATTACTTCAGCCATTGATTCTGTTCTTGCTAGTTTATTGAAATCAAAGCAGAGAATTAGCTCGGAATCTTTAATTATCTTATCACACTTTTGAGGATCCCGATTATAAAAATTTATAATTTCATCTTTATTAAGAAAATTTAAAGCTCCCGACATCTCTCCGGGGAGAAACAGATTTGAGTCTATACCGATATCTTTTAGAAAATAATACATAGCGCAAATCGAGCCAACAGTGTCTCCGTCAGGGTTATGATGCCCTATAATGGAGATAGGCGACTTGGTTGAAAATAAATTTTCAAAAAAAGATACTTTAGACTTTGAAACCATAAAAAAATAAAATATTTTTGCAAAATTAAAAATATATTGCAAGTCCTAATTATTATTTTTACTTTTGTAGGTCAAAAAGAGGAATATTAAAATAAAACAATAATCTTTATGAAAAAAATTCTAACTTATTTCTTATTACCGGCTGCTATAATAGCTCTTGTTTATCTATTGTCTCAGAGCATTATGGAACCGGCCAGATTCCAGAAAGACACTAAATACAGAGAGTCTGTGGGTATCGAAAGGTTAAAGAGCATCAGAACGCTTCAAGTAGCTTACAAATCTACACATGGTAAGTACACCGGCTCTATTGATACTCTTATAGACTTCTATAAGAATGGTAAAATTACCGTTGTAAGACAGATCGGTTCTATGGACGACTCTTTGGCAGTTGCTCAGAAGAGAGTTCGCAGGGACAGTATTCCTGTTTTTGTCAGGGATACATTGTTTAAAGGTGCTACTTATTTTAACGCAGACTCCCTTAAATACATTCCTTTTTCAGGAGGTAAAGAGGTGGAGGTAATAGCACTTACTAAATCAGTTTCAGGTGTATTAGTTCCTCTGTTTGAAGCAAATATGCCTTATGATGATTTGCTCAAAGGTCTTGACAGACAGTTGGTAGTGAATTTAAAGGCTCAGAAAGAGGATATGAATCGTTATCCCGGTTTGAAGGTTGGTTCTATTTCTAATCCTAACAATAACGCAGGGAACTGGGAATAAAAAAATATGGGTGTATTAGTTGACAAAAAGAAAATAGGCAACAATACAAACCGTTTAAGATTAACCATTCAAATAGACTTGAGTGGTTTTTCTTTTTTGGTTTGTAAATCTGATGGGACATGTTTATACCATTATCAAAACGACTTCCCATCAGGTATTCTTCATATTAATCAGATAGAGGTTCTTCTAAAGAGAGAGATCGAATCTCATCAGCTTTTAAGAAAAGATTACGAATCAGTAAAAGTCTATTATAACACCCCTAAATATACCCTTGTCCCAATTCTATTTTTTAAGCCTGATGAGGCACTCTCTATACTTAGCAGACTCCATACTATAGATGATTTAGATGAGATACTATTTGCTAAATCTCCTGATGGAGAGTCCGTCCTAATATATGCTATGCCCAATGCTGTTACTTCGCATATATTCCGTTTTCATAAAAATGCCGAATTTTATCCGATGTCATTCTCTCTGCTGCATAAGATAATCACTTTATCAGACTATAATAGAATATTGGTACATTTTTCCGATAAAATGATTCATGTCGTGACAGCAGAAAAAGACAAACTTCTTCTATCCAATAGTTATAACACACCTGACTTCGTCACGGCATTCTACTATATCTTTCTTACAATGAAAGAGGTTATGTTTAACCCCGAAGTTACGACTCTCTATATCTCAGGCTCATTAAAGTTTGAGCAGTTTAAGGAGTTGGAGCAGTACTTTATGAAGGTCAAAAGATGCGAATTATAGGGGGGACACATAAGGGGAAATCAATAAATCCTCCTGTTAATTATGAGGCGAGACCTACTACAGACTTTGCCAAGGAGGGACTTTTTAACATTCTCGTCAATGAGTTTAATCTCTCTGAGTGTCGTGTCTTAGATCTCTTTGCCGGTACAGGTGGCATCTCCTTAGAGTTTGCCTCGCGAGGTGTTCCCGAAATATATTCAGTGGAGATGAATCCTAAAAATGCTGCTTTTATTAAGAGAACTGCTGCGGGATTTGGTTTTAAGGGGATAAGTGTAGTACGGCATAACGTATTTGATTTTATAGATATTTGCAAGATAGATGTGGATATTATCTTTGCCGATCCCCCTTACTTTAAGGAGGGGATAGAGAGCATCCCTGATAAAATTTTGGAGAGAAGAGTTACCCAGGAGGGGAAACCTATTTTAAGAGAGGGGGGGAGGTTAATATTGGAGCACTCTGCCGATTACTCTTTCACTTCTCATCCACGATTTATTAAGGAGAAGAGGTACGGGAATGTTCATTTTTCTTTTTTTGGATAAAAAAATTTGTTCTTAAAGAAAAACACTCTATATTTGCAATCCCTTTTGGGAAAAGACCTTTTGGTGCGGTAGTTCAGTTTGGTTAGAATACCGGCCTGTCACGCCGGGGGTCGCGGGTTCGAGCCCCGTCCGCACCGCTGATAAAAAAAGCCAACTA
>CAZXOP010000049.1:0-12615 GCA_964642235.1 uncultured Muribaculaceae bacterium | reverse complement strand
GTGGAGATAGATTTAAGCAGAACCACTGCGAAGGTTTTCCACTACTCATATAATTCGGAGTGCGATTTTTATGCCTCCGAGATAGAGCTCCTCGAAGGGGGGTACTTCTCCTTTACCCTCAACTCCCCTATAGGTGCAATCAAAGGGTGCAGGGTCGGAATACCCGGATGGGTAAATGTGGAGAATGCGGTTGCAGCCTCTGCCATTGCCCTGCTTCACGGAACTCCGAAGGAGGAGGTTAGAAAAGCATTGAACTCCTTTGCAGGAGTGGAGAGGAGGTTTGATATTCAACTCAATACCCCAAAATGTGCATACGTGGACGACTATGCCCACCACCCTAACGAGATTTCTGCCTCCATAAGTTCCATTAGAAATATTTTCCCCGGCAGAAAACTCTGCGGAATATTTCAACCACACTTATACACCAGAACAAGAGATTTTTACAAGGAGTTTGCAGAGAGCCTGAGTGCCCTCGATGAAGTGATTTTACTCCCTATATACCCCGCCAGGGAGCTTCCTATAGAGGGGATAACGTCAGAAGTTATACTTGAACTAATAACAGCACCCAATAAAAAGATAGTGGAGAAGGGGGATCTGCTAAATGAAATAGCATCACGTGAAATAGATATATTAATAACACTTGGCGCAGGAGATATCGACAGATTTATTAAACCTATAGCCGATTTGCTGACCCAAAAGAGTAAAAAATGTTAAGAAAAGTAGTACTATATATCGGAATAACCTTGCTTGTCGCACTTTTTGCGGCATACTTTGTCTTTGCCGATATCTTACGAGAGGCAGGGAAGGTGAACGAGATATGTACATCCATTAAAGTCGAAATCCTCGATAGTCTTGAAAATAGGTTTGTTAGTAAACAAGAGGTAAAGGATATTTTACTCGAATCCCCCATGAAACCGATCGGAGCAAATCTAAATGACCTTAATCTTTATCAGGCAGAAGAGTTGTTAAATGGGAAAAGTGCGATTAAAAAGAGCTCTGTCTCGGTTTCAAGAGATGGAGTTCTGAAAGTAGCTGTTACACAAAGAAAGCCTATCCTAAGAATTCAGACCCAATATGGCGGCTTCTATATAGATGACCAAGAGTATATTTTCCCGTTAGTAGATAGTTTTACCTCTTATGTCCCTATTGTTACGGGAGAGGTTCCGATTAACCTTACCACAGGGTACAGAGGGGCTGTAAGTGAAGAGGAGAAGGAGTGGGTAAGCTCTATTATTACTTTTGGAAATTATATAAGCAAAAACGAATTTTGGAGTGCACAAATTCAGCAGATAGAGGTTGAACCGAACGGAGATGTAACTCTCTACACACGTGTGGGTGATATTGCCATTAAATTTGGTCCTCTAAAAAACATTGAGTACAAATTCTCAAAACTTACTGTTTTTTATAACAATGTAATCCCGATAGAGGGGTGGGAAAAATACTCTGAAATAAACTTAAAGTACTCAAACCAGATAGTTTGTAAGCCAAAAAAAAGAAATAAGGAAATAAATACAATAAAAATATGAGTAATTACGTAACTGCAATAGATTTAGGAACCACCAAAGTGGTTACCATTGTGGGAGAGCAGACCTCTTCAGGAGTGAAGATTGTAGCCTATAGTGAAGCCCCTTCAAGCGGAGTGGTCAGAGGAGAGGTATTAAATATCTCTCATGTTCTAGAATCCCTTCAACCTACCATAAATAATGTGTTAGAGCAGATGAAGGATATCATAAACGACTTTACCATAAAAGATATCTTTTTAGGTATTGCCGGACAAAATATCAGATGCGACTCCTGCTCTATAAAAAAACATAGGGATGGGGACGCTCTTATAAGAGAGGAGGAGATAGAGTCTATGTTAGAAGAGGTTTATAACTCAAGAACAGCCCCGGGAGAGGTTATACTTCACGTTATCCCACAGCTTTATAATGTGGATGACCACATAGGACTCACGGAACCTGTAGGAATGCTTGGTAAAGAGATAGATGGAACTTATCGTATCTTTATAGGAAAGGCAAATTCGGCCTCATCAAGTAAACATGTGATTAAAAGAACCGGACTGACCACTAAAAAGCTAATTTTAGAGCCTATTGCCTCTGCACGCGCCGTCCTTACAAGTGACGATATGGAGTTAGGAGTAGCAATGGTCGATATAGGGGGAGGAACCACCGACCTATTAATCTATCATGAGAATACCATACGACATACGGCAGTAATCCCTTTTGGTGGGAACTCCATCACTGAGGATATCCGCCTCACTTGCGGGGTCTCTCTTAAACATGCTGAAGCTATGAAAAAACAGCATGGTTCATGTCTATCTGAATATGCTCCCGATAATAAGAGCATTGTAATCCAAGGACTTGGGGGAGCGGGTGACAAGGAGATTAGTTTTAAACTCCTTTCAAGTGCCATAGAGGCACGTGTAGAGGAGATATTTAAATCCGTAAAAGAGGAGATCGAAAAATCAGGGTACCAAGATAAACTTCGAAACGGACTTGTACTTACAGGAGGGACTTCATTGCTAAATCATATACAGATTACCGCAAAGAAGATAACCAAGATGAATGTGCGTATAGCCCTTCCTAACGATCCTATTGTCCTCTCCAACTCATGTGAAGATATATATAAACCGAGTGCATCGACAGCAGTAGGGCTTGTTCTAAAAGGGTTTGATTATATTTCAGAACATAGTAAAAGCGAAGAAGTGGATAATCCAAATGGAGGTACCACTTTATTCCCTACAGACACCCCCCCCGAGGTTCCAAAAACCGAAAAGGAGAGTCGTAAGAGAGAGAAGAGAGAGGCACCTAAAAAGAGCTTGAGCGATAGAATAGGTGGACTATTTAATGGGATCTTTGATTCAGAAACTGATAACAATGCTTAATATGAGTGATTATTTTAACAATATCGTACCTGCCAACTGGAAACCTAACACTGCTATAATCAGAGTAATAGGAGTTGGTGGTGGTGGTGGAAACGCTGTTAACCAGATGTATAAAGAGGGGATGAAAGATGTCGATTTTACGATTTGTAATACAGACAATAAGGCCCTCGCACTTAGCCCTATTCCTGATAAAGTCCAACTTGGCACTACTCTAACAGGGGGACTTGGAGCCGGTTGTGATCCTGAACAGGGGAGAAATGCAGCAATAGAGTCTATAGATATATTAAAAACAAAGTTAGAGGGGCAGACCAAAATGGTCTTTATAACTGCCGGAATGGGGGGAGGTACAGGAACAGGGGCAGCTCCGGTAATTGCAAAAATTGCCCAAGATATGGGTATCCTTACTGTGGGGGTAGTAACCCTCCCATTTAAGGATGAGGGGTATGAAGCTCAGAAGAGAGCTTATGATGGGATTATGGATCTCTCTGCTCATGTCGATTCACTACTTGTTATAGACAACCAAAAACTATACGAAGTATTTGGAGACCTTGCAGCTATAGATGCTATCCCTAAAGCTGACTCTATCCTAACCACAGCAGTTAGGGGGATAGTAGAGATAATTACAGGAAGGGGGCATATAGGGGTTGACTTCGCAGATATTAAGAATCTCCTTACCAAAAGCGGAATGGCTTTAATGGGTATCGGAGAGGCTTCAGGAGAAGATAGAGCCATGGAGGCAGTCGAGAGGGCTTTCTCCTCCCCACTTCTGAACGATTATGATCCTAAAACCGCTAAAAGCACACTTGTAAATATAACCACAAGTCCTGTGGATGGTCTTACTATGTATGAGATGAAGACCATTATGGATTATATTCAAGAATTTACAGGTGGAGCATCTAATTTTAAGAGAGGTATTGTCTTTTCGGAGAGTGTTGAAAAAGGGGCTGTAAGAATCTCTGTTATAGCAACAGGGTTTGAAGTCTATATCGCCCCTCCCCCAAAGAGAGCTGCAAGAGGAGAGAGAGTGGTGCTCGACGAAGAGGATATAGATACCATTATCCTTACCCGTCAGGGTGAAGGGAATGAAGATGACATTAAAACTTCCCCTTATGATCCGGAAGTTATTTCGTCATATAGTCAGGATATGAATATTGCCGATTTCGAAAATGAATCGGCATTAGAGAGAAAACTAAGAAAAATAAAAGAGAAAGAGGAGAGAGCTAAATTAAATAAATAAACAACTTATGGCAGAAAGAGAGACAAGAGTAAGGTTCGCTCCAAGTCCTACAGGTCCGCTCCATATCGGAGGGGTAAGGACAGCACTTTATAACTACCTATTTGCAAAACAGAGGGGAGGAAAATTTATCCTCAGGATCGAGGATACTGACTCTCAAAGGTTTGTTCCGGGTGCAGAGGAGTATATTGTAGAATCCCTCAGATGGTGCGGAATCTTCCCTGATGAGGGGGTTAATATGGATGGCTCTATTGCAACAGCGAAGACCCCCCAACACCCTTTTGCCCCTTATAGGCAGTCTCAAAGAAAGGAGATATATAGAAAATATGCCGAGGAGTTAGTCGAAAAAGGGTATGCTTATTATGCTTTTGACACCTCTGAGGAGCTTGAGGCAAAACGTTCAGAGGCTGAAGCAAAGGGAGAGGCTTTTGTATATAACTCCATTACTCGAAAGTCGTTACGCAACTCTATCTCTTTGCCTGCTGAGGTTAGTAAAGAGTTAGTGGAGAAAGAGAATAACTGGACTATCCGTTTTAAGATACCTGAGAATCGTATCGTAAAGATGAATGACCTTATTAGAGGCGAAATGGAGGTAAACTCTGACACCCTCGATGATAAGGTGCTTTGGAAAGCTATTGACTCCCTCCCCACCTACCATTTGGCAAATATCGTGGATGACCACCTTATGGAGATTACAGAGGTTATTCGCGGAGAGGAGTGGCTCCCCTCTCTCCCACTCCACTACCTTCTATATGAGGCTTTTGGATGGGAAGAGACACGCCCCCGTTTTGCACACCTCTCACTCCTTCTCAAACCTGACGGAAAAGGGAAGCTAAGTAAACGCGATGGAGATCGTCTCGGATTCCCTGTATTTCCTCTTAAATGGGTTAGCCCCGAAGGGGAAGTCTCAAGAGGGTATAGAGAGGATGGTTATTACCCTGAAGCATTTATAAATATGCTTGCATTTCTTGGGTGGAACCCCGGTACCGAGCAGGAGATTTTCTCCCTCGAAGAGCTTGTGGAGTCATTTTCACTTGAAAGGGTTATCCGTTCCGGAGCGAAGTTCAATGCAGAAAAGGCAAAGTGGTTTAATCAGGAATACCTCCGTATGAAGAGCAATGCCTCTCTTGCAGAGGAGTTCTCCCCTATTCTCGCAGAGAAAGGGGTCTCTGCCCCATTCGAGTATATTGAAAAGGTCTGCTCACTAATAAAAGAGAGGGCACATTTCGTCTCCGATTTTTGGGAACTCTCCGATTATCTCTTCACCCCCCCTACCTCTTACGATTCTGCCACAGTTTCAAAGTTCTGGAATCCTGAGACCAAAGCAGCAATAGCAGAGATTTCCAAAATTATCTCCTCCACAGAACCCTTTACTAAGGAGAATTTGGACACCGCCCTCCATAACTTCATTTCCGAACGCTCTCTCCCGATGGGAAAGGTAATGAACTCCCTCCGCCTTTCACTTGTAGGAGCCTCCAAAGGTCCCGGCGTCACAGAAATCATCGCCCTCCTCGGAAAATCCGAAACAGTCAATCGAATCGAAAAAGCGATAGCCACTCTCTAATGTTGAATGTCATTGCGGACTCCGTTCCGCAATCCCAAAGCCTAACCGACCAAGTAACCGCCTTTTGAATTAATACAGATGGACAAGATATAGTACATTCCAAGTGGGCAATAGATTCCTCTAATATCTTTATATCCAGAGACAGCAGGTGCCGAAGGCGATCCTCCCCACTTGCGTGGGTCCCCTCCCTTTTCGGGAGCCAATGTCGCCTCTCGGCACCTGCCATCTCTGACCTTTTTTCTACGCCACCTATTGTGTATCTCCTCCCTAATTATTCTGACAGCAGACACTTTAGCCGCCTATCCGAAAATTGGGGGGATATAATAATTTAATTTAAATCCTTTAGCGGACTTAAACCTAATAATTTCAAAACATATCCCCATTGATCGTATTTAATTGCTTGAGAGTTAAGATTATCAACAAAAACTCTTTTTTCATCATCTGAAAGTGCTTCATAACCACTTTGAACCCAATCTAATCCGGCACTTGGGAGATTTGTTTTCATATTTGAGCATAAAGCATTAAGCGTGGGTATTTGCATACCAGTTTTTTGATTAAGGCTTTGAAATACATCATTTACTAATCCAAGACAACGCCCAAGCCCGGAAAATCTCTTATAACCTAGTTGATCATTCAAATCTTTATAATGGTTTGTTGTAACACCTTGTTGTGCCCAACCAACCAAGGTCTTAATAATAATCTTTACGTTTCTTGTAGATTTCTCTTTCTTACAGATATCTTCTATTAAATGTGGATAAGTTTTCATGTTTATTATTTATAAAAAATTTAACTATTATTCTTTGTTCCTAAAGGTGCAAACTATTGTTCTTTACAAATTTAACAATATTAATCTAATTTCTATTTTTTTTCGTTATTAACAACAGTATTCACCAACTTACTTTAATCATACCAAATAAAATAATCATTGTAGTACCCATTAACCTATATACACACTTTCATCCCACACAATGACTATATGGATAATAATTGTAAACAAAAGAGTTAAAGATGTTTCATTAACATATAAATATTTTATTTTTTATTATTAAAAAAATGAGTATATTGTAAAAAAATTAAGATATTATGGAAAATAAAATTGAAGAGGGAAAAAAGAAATTTATTATAAAATATCACATTAAAACTTGTGTATTAAGCGGTATTAATTCCTCTGTCTGTCGCTCTAGCGCTTATTCTGATAAAATAAGTAAAAAGCAAAAAAAAGAATTTAAAGATTTTTGGAAAGAGTATTTGAAAGATATAATATATCCAAAATACATACAGCCCCAAACTCTTGAAGAATACATAAAGGATATTATTGAATTCCAAAGAATAATGAACGAAAAATTTTATCCATACTTCCAGCACAAGAACTTTACCGATGACCCTGGTTTTAGAATTGCTCACGCACAAAAAAGCATTAGTGTCTTCCTAAAACATCTTTGGTGCATAGATCTTATCCAAGAACCACCTATGTGTCCTATTGATAGAACTGTACTCCGAGAAATTGGAGAATCAAGCGCATGGACTAAACTTAACGACATAAATGAATATCGAAGGATAGTAGGAATTATAAAAGAACAGGCAGAGCAAAGAGAAGAATCTATATGTGAATGGGAACTACGTGTTTTCTCAAAAAACACTTAACTTTCGACCTATTGGCTACTAATAAAGTGTTGTGATAAAAATATTCCACCTCGAAAAGGTGAGGAAATAGGTCGGTTCACTATATCCAATATCCTTTGGATGTTTTGAGCTAAAGGGAAAGGGCGATGCGGAAGCCCAAATTGTTGTTCCTGTTGTCAGGGTTGTTGTTGTTCCGATTCGCCGATCGACAGTTCTGAGCGTTGTTGTTCCAGCTGCCGCCACGATTAACGCGGTTGGACCCTTAATCAACCTACCTCCATCTTACACATTATTTGCTTCCTTAGATTATATGAATTAGCATATTGTGTAAAGGATATAAGTGGTGTCACATGATTTGCATAATCTGCTTGAGACCACTTTTCTTTTTGTAAATTACTATTATAATTATTCATCTTATTAATAAATCTTTTCCTACTCACTTTGTTTAATCTTATATTTTCAGGGAATAAAACATATCCTAAAAATGGCAATCCATTACTTACATTATTAAGACATATAGGCTTTAGCTCTAAATGGAGTGTAGTTTTAATGAACTCTTCAAAATGCTTAGTTATCTGAATTAATTCACCCTTATCATCTCCCCAAATCACCATATCATCCATATACCTAACATAAGCTTTGGCCTTGAGTGACTCCTTTATAAATCTATCTGCAAAACTTAAATAAAAATTCGCAAAATATTGACTTGTCAAGTTTCCTATTGGTAACCCCTTCAATGTAGTTGTACTATAGCTTTTTATAATTTTAGAGAAAAGAAATAGTAATCTATCATCTTTAAACTTACTCTGCAATTTATCATAAAGAACTATATGGTCAATAGTATCAAAATACTTCCTTACATCTAATTTGCAAAACCACTTAAATTTATGAGTAAATGATTTAGCTCTCTCAAGAGCAGCATACTGTCCTTTGCCTATACGTGTAGCATAACTGTCAAAAATCTGCCACCTCTCAAAATATTGATGGCAAACATTCATAATGGCATGATGAAGCACCCTCTCCTGAAATGATGCCGCGCATATTATTCTCTCCTTAGGATCATAGATGGTAAAGTAGTGATAATTACCAACATCTACATTGCCATCCAATAAAGCATTTCTTAGTAATATTAGATTTTTATCTAACTGACTACTGTACTCCCTTACTTCTTGTTTATACCTTTTCCCTTTTTGAGCTTTCCAAAATGCAAGGCGAAGATTATCAGGGTCTGCTATAGACTCCATTAAAAATCCCACTCTTTTGCCCATATTCTACGCTTTTTGGAATAATTCAATCAATTGATGTCCATATTTTTCCACTTTTTTCTCCCCAATTCCTTTAATTGTAGTGAGACTTTTTACATCTATTGTAGGTAGTTTAACAATATTGGCCAACTCTTCGTCTGTAAAAACAGCATAGGCAGGTACAGCGTCTATTGTGGCTATCTTTTTTCTAATCTCTCGAAGTTTAGAAAAAACTAAAAACTCTGTTTCTGTAAGAAGTTGTTTATAATCTATTTTATCTTTTGGGGGAAGTGAAACTGTAGGTAAATATCTTACACAAAAAGACCAACACCCCCCATTACAATTCTGAAAAAATTTCTGCTCTATCTCAAGAATCTTGTGTGTTGACAAGAAATTATTCAGTTCCACTAAACTCCTGCCACTATCTGTAGTGGGAATATTAAATATTTGTATTTGCATATTCTATAATCTTGTCAAATTAAACTCTGCCGTTCCCTCTTCTCCACTCGCTATTCCGTTCGCTCCGCTCCACTACATTGCTTCGTTACTTATCGGGAACGGCTCTCTTAGCTCAAACTATAGTGAACTAAAGGGAAAGGGCGATGCGGAAGCCCAAATAGTTGCCCCTGTAGTCAGGGTCGTTGCGGTTCCGAAACGCCGATCGACAGCCCTGAGCGCTGCCGTACCAGCCGCCGCCACGAAAAACGCGGTTGGACCCCGATGAAGGACCTGTGGGATCTTTCTGTGGGGTAGTGGGGTAATCAGCTTCCCAATCATTACACCACTCCAATACATTACCATGCATATCATAAAGACCCCAAGCATTAGGCTTCTTAGTCCCTACTTCATGTGTTCTATTTCCTGAATTATTATCATACCAAGCATAGTCCCCTAAACTATTACTATTATCCCCAAAACAATACGCTGTAGTGCTTCCCCCCCTACATGCATACTCCCACTCTGCTTCTGTCGGAAGCCTATACTTTTTACCCGTTAACTGATTAAGTTTCTTGATGAACTCCTGCACATTGTTCCAACTCACACTCTCTACCGGAAGATTATCACCATTAAAGTTACTTGGATTATTACCCATCACCGCCTTCCATAATCCTTGAGTAACCTCATGGGTTCCCATAATAAAGCTTTTAAGTGTTACTTGATGCTGTACCTCATCATTATCGCGACCTGATTCATTAGAAGGGCTACCCATCATAAAAGTTCCTCCCTTAACCTCTACCATCCCAAATTTAACGCCATTAACTGTTTCGAAATACTTAGTCGGACCAAAGTCCAATACAAAATCTGTCTCCCCTCCACTCATTTGTATCTCCACTCTTCGCTCTGACTTTTTACCATCTTTCTCAATCCCTAATATATGAGTACCGAATAGTAAATGCCCACTATATGGAGTAGTACCGACAGAGACATTATCTATATAGAGATTAACCCCCTCAGGAGTAGAGGTAATCGTTACATTTTTACCATTCTCCATCCTCTCATTTACCTCTGCACTTCTGTTCTCCATTATTGTTACCTGCCTATTTATAGTTGAATAACCACTCTTTGTGAGGTTTACAGTGTAATCCCCTATTAAGAGTTTAGAGATGGTAGTAGGAGTGGTACCATAATTTTTCCCATCTACTGTAACAGTAGCCCCGTGTGGCTCTGTCATTATATCCAAGGAACCATAAATAGGAGTAGGTGAGAGTGTAACATCGTACTTCTCCCCTGCAGACACCTCCATATCCCTCTTATCCGCTCTATGGCTTTTAAGAACACCCTCGAAAGAATAGACTCCCGGTAACAAGCGACCTCTCCATGTACTCGTCCCTTTCTGTTGGTTATTCATTAGGATAGTCGTTCCATTAGGGGCAGTGACAGTAACCTCTCCAAAATTAGGAACTAATATGAAGTTAACGGGAAGGGTCTGACCATCTGTTAAAGTTACCTTCTGAAATGAGGGCTGATACATCTCCTTCATAACCTGTATCGTATGCTCGCCACTCATTATCCTGTCACTCTTAAATGGTGTAACACCTGATACCGATTTACCATCTATGATTATAGTTGCTCCGGATTCGGGAGTAGAGGTAATATTAAAATACCCAAAAGCAGGCTTAAGATTTACCGACAACTCTACCTTTTTATCCTTTACCTCTATCTTTCCTCCTTCCGAATGATACATCGGAGACTCCACTCTGTAGGTATAGCTGCCAGGCTTCTGTTTAACCTGATAAGCCCCGTTCTTAATATAAATATCATCTATATAAATCGCAGCATCATCAGGTGTGGGGGATATAACTAACCATTGACTCGCTATCTCCTCCTCTACTACCACAGTCTCTACCTTACCAGTTATGAGAACCATCTCATAAACGGTAGCCTTCTCTATAGGCACAGGGAAGATGTAATCCCTAAGGAGTCCTAACTGAGGATGAGAGATAGTCAGCCTCTTCGCCCCATAAGGGATATAAACCCATATCTCAGATGGGTTATTGACCGTCTTTACTATCCCTACCTGTCCTGCATCGAAACTAAATCCTATCTGTGTGGTTACTACTTTGATTATCGCACTCGGGTCGCCATTAAAATCCTTGATAACCGTACTACCAACTCGTGCATCCATATCATTCTCCAATTTCCTGAATGACTTGACTGCTATATCCCCAAAAGCAGAAATGCTAAATAAAGAGAATATTAAACTTAAAAAAAGAAGCCTCTTCATAAATTAACTCTTAAATTATATACAAAGATAAAAAGACTTTTAAACACCGATACTAAAAATCGGTCAGACCATAAATAGAACCATCAGGATTTTTCTCTGGCTGCCAAGTACGAACATGGATTTGCGGTGCCTCTATATTCGTAAAATCAATCAACAAAAAGAGATAACCACTATCCCCGTAACTCGACGAAAAATAATCCTGCTTTATCTGGATTCCGAATACTTGCGGAGATTTCCCTGACTGCTTAACGGTATTATCGGCAAAGCGTAAATTTATATACTCATTCCCTGCAAAAGAATATTTCAGTTTTTTCAGATACTGCTCTTTGGTCTGTCTGTTATACCGGACTATCTTATTATTAAAAAACTGAGACTCAGAGATATTGGCTACTTTAGTTACTCTGCCGGTTATAATAAGGGCATCATCAGAGAAAATTTTCTCTATATAATCTAACCTTTTAAGGGAGTAAGCAGTCTTATAATTCTCCATAAAATTAATAAGTTGCATCCTTATTACCTCATTCCACATCTCATTTGAGGCTATATCTTCTATTGCTTTCTTATCTAATCCGAAAGCAACATTACAGACCTTCCCCTGCCGGTCAAAATAAAATACAACATCTTCTAAGAAGACCCTGTTATTGGTCTTGAAATTAAAACTCATCGGCACCGAACGACATACCACATTATCTAAGAATTGAAAATATTTTAACTCCACATCCTTTAATATTTTGGCATTACCATACTGAAGAAGCTCCTTAAAAACACCAAACCCATCTACTGTAAAGAGATTCTCGACAGAGGGGTAATTACGGACTTTAATAGCTTTTATAATCTTCTCCATCACTGTCTCATATCTCTCATTACTCTCCACGAGGGTAAGATGTGTCTCGTTAATTTTATTCTCAACCGTATTGGGCTTAACGGCTACAGTAGCTGTGGACTCAGTTACCATATTATTCCCCTTCTGTGGGGTAGAGTTTATAGTAAGATAGCTATTCCTATATGATACCTCCGGTACCTTCTCCATTACCTCCCTCAACTCTAAATCGACATTGGTCTCCCCTTCGAAAAGATACTCTGCTTTAATTCGTATTGTACTCGACAGTTGGTTTTTTGCTATCTCCACAATACCTAATCCATCTTTTGCTGCTACTATATTTGACCAGTCCTGCCCACCCCAATATGTGTAATCGAAATTACGGACATGGTTACCGCAGTAGCGGATATCCAATAGATAAGAATTATATGTCGGGTACTCCTCTATACTGCTGACAGAGACTGAAATGTTATTAAAAATATTATTAATCTGCAAAGGGAGCCAAGTAATCAAAAGCTCTT
>CAZXOP010000048.1:0-12837 GCA_964642235.1 uncultured Muribaculaceae bacterium | reverse complement strand
ACAAAATAGATTTTGGAAAACTATTGCTAAAGTCACTAAAAATGAACTTCCTGCAGATTACACCGAAAAAAAACAACTCCTATTAAGAGAAAAAATAGGATTATGGGATGTTGTAATGCAAGCCAATAGAGAGGGTAGCAGCGATAGTACTATTCAAAATGAACTCCCAAACCCTTTAGATGAATTTATCTCTAAACACCCTAACTTAAAAGTGATTGCATTTAACGGTAAAACAGCCGAAAAACTTTTCGACACCTATTTTAAACGGAGAGAGGGGATAAAATATTTATCCCTCCCAAGCACAAGCCCTGCCAATGCTTCATGCTCCCTTGAGACACTTATTGAAAAGTGGCAGAAAATTATCCAATGAAGATACATGGCAGAGATTGCTGAACAGGGTCCGCAATGACCGAAGGGAAGCACTCACTTTTTTTATCTTTTTGAAAACAATTTAACTACAAATAAATACCTTTGTGGGGGATAATTCTTATAACGATATGGATATTGGTATTTTTATAGATAACTTCAAAAAGGCTTTTGGTGAATATGAATTGCCAATAGGGTTTTGGTACTCTGAAAAGCCTGAGGCACCTCTTTCCGAGAGGACTCAAGGGTGTTTTATAAAATATCTTAAACCTGTTAGAGAAGGGAAGCCATTGAGTTTTAATGCCGACTCTATCTCTTGTGGCGGTGGGCGTGTCTATACCGGTTTCTCCAAGCCACTCCCATATATAAAAGATTTTGTCTCAAAGAAAGAGCTATATAAACAGACACCGGAAATGGTGGAAGAGTTTATCGATAACCTCGATATGCTTGACAAATCGAATGAGTATATAAATTTTGCCTCATTAGACAAGGCTAAAAACTTTAACGAATTAGAGGGTATTCTCTTTTTTGCCACCCCTGATGTATTGACAGGCTTAATTTCATGGACTCTATTCGATACAAATCTACCAGACGCAGTCTCAGTACCCTTTGGCTCTGGGTGTAGCTCACTAATCTCACAAACAATAGTAGAGAATAAACGAAATGGTCATCGTACCTTCCTTGGGTTTTTTGACCCCTCTGTCCGTCCATCAGTAGAGGAAAACATACTCTCATTCGCAATACCGATGTCCCGATTTAAGACTATGTATGACACTATAAATCAGTCATGTTTGAGTGGTGTACCCGCATGGATGAAAGTCAAAGAAAGAATCAATAACTCCCCCCGCTAAATGAAATACATAACCAAAACCATTTGGATTTTGTCAGTAGTAAGTCTGCTGACAGATATGGCAAGCGAAATGCTTTACCCAATAATGCCTATCTATCTAAAAAATATAGGTTTTTCTGTATTACTTATCGGAATCCTTGAAGGGGTAGCAGAGGCGGTTGCAGGGTTAAGCAAAGGGTATTTTGGAAAACTTTCTGATTCAAAAGCACGTAGAGCACCATTTGTCCAGATAGGATATCTCTTATCTGCTCTCTCTAAACCAATGATGGCAGCATTTACATACCCTATATGGGTCTTCTTTGCAAGAACTTTCGACCGTTTTGGGAAAGGAATCCGTATAGGGGCACGCGACGCAATCCTCTCCGATGAGGCCACCCCACAGACCAAAGGGAAAGTCTTTGGTTTCCACCGTTCCATGGATACCCTTGGTGCTGTAATAGGTCCCGCATTGGCATTACTCTATCTCTATTTCTTCCCTGAAGACTATCGGCATCTATTTCTTATAGCCTTCGTACCCGGTCTATTCGCTGTTGTTGCCTCATTACTATTAAAAGATAAGAAAAAAGTCACTGATAAACCCAAGGAGAAAGTCTCCTTTTTCTCCTTTATGGGGTATTGGAAAAGTAGCCCAAAAGAGTATAAAACCTTGGTAATCGGATTATTGCTCTTTACCCTATTTAACAGTTCTGACATGTTCCTTTTGCTTCAGGCAAAACAAGCAGGGCTTAATGACACTATGGTCATAGGTGTTTATATCTTCTATAACCTCGTTTACGCCCTCTTTTCATTCCCTTTAGGGGTAATTGCAGACAAGATAGGATTAAAACGGATCTTCCTTTTTGGTCTTATATTGTTTGCTGCTGTCTATTTTGGAATGGCAATAAATCACAATCTCTACATCTTTATCTTCCTTTTCTTCCTCTACGGCATTTATGCTGCTGCCTCGGAAGGAGTTGCAAAGGCCTGGATTTCAAATATCTCCGACAAAAAGGATACTGCTACCGCAATAGGAACTTTCTCTGCATTTCAGAGCATCTGCGCAATGTTGGCAAGCTCCATCACAGGATTCGTTTGGTACAAATTCGGTGCAACAATAGCATTTTCAATTACCGCAGTGGTAACTTTGATCGTTATTGCGTACTTCCTGATTGTCCCTAAAATTCTTAAAAGTAGAGTCTGAAAAGAGCCCAAGGTGGTTAAACAGTTTTTACCGATTTTTTGCTTTTCATCGCTGCAAATCCCTCTATTACAAAGACAATCACAACACCTATTCCAATGAAAAGGAGTGCCAATCCAATAGATTCACCGGGGGCAGCAGGGCGGGAAGTTCCGTCTGCAAGAGCCTGTTGCCAAGGCCAAATCTTTACTAAGGAGCCAATCATAAACCCTGAAAGGAGGGTTATAGCCATATTATAATAATTCTTCAAAAGCCATGAAAGAACATGTGAAAAAGAGATTATACCAATAAGGGCACCACAAGCAAATACTATAATAATGAGCATCTTATGCCAAGTGAAATCACTAACGACAGTACCAACTGTTTCCAGAACTATGTAATGATATTTCCCCATGAGAAGTAGAATAAAACTACCGGAGATACCGGGGAGTATCATAGCACATATAGCTACAGCACCACAAAGGAAAATAAACCATAGACCATCAGGAGTTTGAGTAGGAGAAAGTATACAGATAACAGCCCCAATCGCACCTCCGACCAATAACGATATAACATCTCTGAACTTCCACTTCTTTACATCTTTCAGGATATATATTGCCGAAGAGATAATAAGTCCGAAGAAAAATGACCAAAGGGCAATAGGCTCATTTTCCATTAGGTATTTCATGACTTTGGCAAGAGAAAGGATGCTTATCATAATCCCTAACACAAGAGATAATAGAAAAGTGCCATTAATTTTAGTCCAAAATTGTTTGAATTTTCCGGTAAAAAGTAGCTTAATAGCTTTGAAATCAATAGATTTAATGGAATTAATTAATTCAGAATAGATTCCTGTCAAGAAAGCAATTGTACCTCCTGAAACTCCGGGAATCACATCGGCTGCGCCCATAGCTATCCCTTTTAATGTAACTAACAAATAGGAAGAAAATTTTCTCATTATTGAAATTATGATGGTGATTTAATAGATGTCAAATAATCAATAACCCTTGAAACATACTCTTTTGGCTGTAATTTACGAGGGGTATCCTCGATAATTAAATCGCAAGTATCTTTTAATAAGGGGTTAGAAGTTATTTTCAATAGGGCAGAGGAGGTATTTAGCAGATAATCAATAGTAAATAACCTGTTGAAAGAGAGATCAAAAAGAATATCGAATTTATTACTCTCAAACTCAGCGATTAATGATTTTTCCGGAAGCCCATACCAGTTAGTATCTATGACATGGAGGTTAATAATATTCGGGTCGGACTGATATGCCTGAACACTCATTGTCTCTTCAGTAATATCTACAGCTATAGCTTTATAGGGAATAGAGAGCTTTTTAAGTTCCTCCCTAAGATGTGTTACTCCATCCAAAATCCCAATATCATGTACATTAAAGATAAAAGCAACGCTCTTTGCATCCTTTATAGAGGTGTATTGTCTCTCCCGATTAATATTTCTGCTCTTACGCAGTGCCTTTCTTTGAGCAAAACCTGATAAAAACTTCTTCATTATATTGACTTAGTACTGCGCAAAAATAGTAAAAAATACTAAAGGAGAGCATAATATCTTTTTTTATTGGCTATTCCAACCTATCTTAAAGGCGTTTATAATTACATCCAAATAGCAGATACCTACTATTATAATGATAATAAATAAAACAAAAACGGAGATTCTTAATATCCCCCCGGGAGTATTCATTCTTCTGAAACTCTCCTTAATGTACTCTTTGAAATAATTTAACATGTCCATAAAAACTTAATTTTAGTATTGTCTTACAAAAATATCTTTTGGGATGAGATATAGTTAGAAGTGGAAAATAAGATTGAAAAAATACTTATTTTTGTAATTATTAATAAAATATAAAAATGAATTTAACCAATATAGGGATATTCGGGAGGACCAATACCGGAAAAAGCTCACTGATTAACACATTGATAGGGCAGGAGTTTGCAATAGTCTCAGATACCCCCGGGACTACTACCGACCCTATTAAGAAGAGGATAGAGATATTCGGACTTGGCCCATGCCAATTAATAGATACAGCCGGACTCGATGATCAGAGTGAGCTTGGGAAAAAAAGGGTTGCTAAGACCAAAGAGGTAATTGCTCAGATAGATTTAGCACTACTTCTATTTACTGCAAATAACTTTGGGAGTGTCGAGAAGAGACTCCTTAAAGAGCTAAAGGAGATGAATGTACCTGTGATATTGGTGCATAATCAATCAGATATAATCCCCCTTAATCCTGAGACGGCTTCTGAACTCTCTGAAATCTATGCATTTGATCTCATAGAGTTTTCTTGTAGCCTGATAGATGAAGATGAACAGAGAGAGGTGGTGGAACTTCTTCTCTCATTAATTGTTAAAGGAGCAGCAGAATCCCCGTACCGAGAGAGACCCCTATTTGAAAATATGATTGAGAAAGATGATGAGGTAGTACTTGTTTGCCCCATCGATAGCCAAGCCCCCACAGGGCGATTAATCCTCCCTCAAGTGATGGCTATAAGGGATTTACTTGACCGTCAGGCCATAGCCACAGTTCTCCTCCCTGAACAGCTTCCAATTTATATCGAAACGAAGGTAAATTCATCCCCTCTTTCTATCCCCCCTAAATTAGTTGTTACTGATAGTCAAGTCTTTTCACAAGTGGCTAAAATAGTTCCGGCAGAGATTCCTTTGACAAGTTTCAGTATGTTGTTGGCAAGAAGCAAAGGGTGTTTTTATGACTATATAGAGGGGACTCCTACCATCTCCCAGCTAAAGGATGGAGATCGTATCCTTATTCTCGAATCTTGTTCTCATCACGCATCTTGTGAAGATATAGGTAGGGTTAAACTTCCAAATCTTTTTAAGAAATTCACAGGGAAAAAATTAGAGTTCGAGATAGTTGCAGGTCTTGATAAGATTCCAAGGGAGATAACAGAATATGCTCTTGTGGCGCAGTGTGGGGGGTGTGTTATCACTGCACGTCAGCTCGCTTCGAGGCTCCAACCGGCCCTTAAGAAAAAAGTACCCGTTACCAATTACGGAATGGCAATAGCATATATGTCCGGTATTTTTGAAAGAGCAGTAGAACCATTTAATCTTACTAAGTAATGGAAGAGATTATACGGGACTATATTATCGAGCAGCTCAATGAGGAGAACCCTGAAAAGGTGGCTTTACTTTATAAAAGGGCCTACCAAAAAAAGGTCGAAACGATAGGGGAGAAGGTTTATCTCAGAGGGTTAATCGAGATATCCAATATTTGCCGCAAAAATTGTCTTTACTGCGGTCTCCGTTCGGATAATCGCCACACTTCACGTTATGAGCTTAATACTGAACAGGTTCTCGCTGCCGCTAAATTTGCTATGGATGCAGGGTATGGCTCAATTGCGATTCAGGGTGGCGAACGTACCGATCCGGAGTTCATCTCGAAAATAACCGAAATAATTTTAAAAATAAAGCTCCTTTCTATAAATTCACCACTAGGGATAACTTTATCGCTCGGAGAGCAGAAGGAATCTGTCTATTCCGAATGGTTCAATGCAGGGGCTCATCGTTATCTTCTCAAGATTGAGAGTTCCACAGAATCTCTCTATAATAAACTCCATCCCAATGACTCACTCCACTCTTTTTATTCTAGGATGGAGGCACTTGAGGCACTTAAAAGGGTTGGGTATCAGGTGGGAACCGGGGTGATGATCGGGGTACCTTTTCAGAAAATAGAGAACCTGGCTGATGATCTCCTCTTTTTCAAGGAGTTCGATATAGATATGTGTGGGATGGGACCCTATATTCCGCATCATGAAACTCCGCTCTTTAAATTCAAAGATCAAATACCTTCGGTGGAGATTAGGCTCGAACGCTCTCTGAAAATGATTGCGCTCCTGCGTCTTTTGATGCCGGATATCAATATAGTGGCGACCACAGCTCTTCAGGTACTTGACTCTGATGCAAGAGAGAGTGGAATCCTCGCCGGAGCTAATATTATAATGCCAAATATGACTCTCCCTGAGGTTAGGAGCAGTTATTCTATTTATGACAATAAGCCTGGTTTAGAGGAGGATGCGCAGATTTCAAAGTCGCGGCTGGAGGAGAACCTCGCAAAATTAAAAATTCCCATTGGTTGGGACCAATGGGGCGATTCGGTGAGATTCGCTTCGCGAATCTCTTAGTATTTCATACCCCCTCCTGGGTCCTCCCCTCAGGGGAGGAGGAAACGACACTACTGTCTTTCCCCCTGCTTCGCAGGTACGACCCGTGTCGGTCTGCTGATGCAGACTAAGCGATAGTTATTTGAGTTTGATATAGACTTTTTCGGAAACATATTTGTTGCCGAATTTATATCTTATCTCAATGTAATTTTCATCTACATCATAGCATCCGAAATCTTCATAGGTAATGGTAAGTTTACCGGAGTCGTATGAGGATTTTATCTGTGCCGCACAATTAGATTTAATTAGAGGTTTTTGTTGGGTGGTCATCGGATTACCTGCAAATGAGAGGGTTACTTCCACTACTCCCTTTTTTACCTGATGTCCTGTTATGGTGATATAATCGTAATTCTTACGATATTTATTAGCAATGCTCTCAACTCTCTTATATCGTGGATCATCGGGTAAAAATTCATTGATAAATGCTCTCAATTCTATAAGTGCATTGTCGATATCCTCAATAGTGGCTATCTTAGAGACTCCATCATCATAGGCTACGATTTTCTCATCAAGCTCGGCGTCATATAACTTAAAATCCATCACTAACTTCTTCATATCGAACTCAGAGAAGGGGTATTTTATCGAATAATAATACTCTACACGCTTAGGTGTTTTATAGTTTCTCTTTTCCCAATAAAAATCCTCTGCCTTAGAAAGGGTAATTTCACCAATAAAAGGGAGTTTGGCTGTGTGTGATTTTACGCTTGTAGCGAGTGTTTGTTCGTATGAGGATTTGTTGTTTACTTCGATATCGAGTCTCGAATAATCTGTCTCTGCCACCACTCTTGTGGCAATAGATTCACTAATCTGCTGTTTAACAGAAGCGAGTGTTGCATTTTTGGCCTCTTCTAAGGTGGCGGCTGTAGCTGAAACGATGATATAATCTTTGACTACAGCATTTAACCAAAGAGGAGCCTTTTTGCTGCTCTTTTCACAAACTTTAAACTGACCTGCAAGTGGAAGAGTAAGAATAAGTGCTAAAGAGAATAGTAATATTTTTTTCATAGCATTTTCTCCTTTATTGAATATATATCGCAACCCTATCTCTTACCGGTTCGGTATAATAGTAGTTATTAATAATGGTCGGAGTAATGACTATCTCTTTTTTCTTTTCAAAAGGGATCTTGGCTATTAGTTCAGAGGCTTTATTATAAAGTTCCGCACAAGCACTTGGTATAGCATACGCCTCTATTAAAGCAGACTCATAATCTTTTCTATCTATATGCGCCTGTATTCTCCCTAAGATCTGAGTTCCTTCTGCATCGAAATATGATATGATTTTCTCTTTGCCGGTAAGAATCATAGTTTTAAGCTTAGAGTTGCGAGACTGGACATTTCTAACAGCAGCAATAAATGCCTTACCGTCATCATTTCCAACCCCCTTAACATTAAATGAGGTCTGCGACATAACTACTTGTGTATAGAGGTCAACCATAAAGAGGGAGACTTCAAGCTCTAAAACAAATTTAGGAGGTGCAGTCGGAGTCACATCCTTTGAGAGAACAGCCACTTTAGGGACTATCATAAACCTTGAGTCTTGGGCAGCAAGTCCATTAAGTGAAAGTGCCTGTAGAATATTGTTCTGAAGAGTCTCTGATGCGTTTTCATTCTCTATTCCAAAGGGATAGACAACACCTACAGCTATCTGAGCAGACTGCTTAGGTGCCTCCTGCTGGGCAAAAGAGGTAGAGAATAAAAGTAAAAGGAGAGCAAGTGATGATATTATTTTTTTCATATTCATTTTCTTTATTATTTATCACCTAAAATTAACCAGGCTTCACCAAGGCCTCTTTCATAGATCTTTGAAGGGAGATTAAACGGTGCCTCTCCAAGGAACTTTCCAAGATTAGATACGAAATTTCTCGTATCGACAGCCCTCTCTTTACCAAGAACAGTTCTAAATAGGGGTGTGCGAACCTGTTCATATTTAAGAACCATGTCGCCTGTAGATGATCTTGAAAATCTGTGTTTAACACAGTTTTCATCCATCCAGTAGTCGATAATATCTATTAATTGAACAGACTCACCTTGAAATTCGAAATCGTCATCAAATCTTACAGGGCAAGAAGAGAACATTCTGATGGTAATGGTTACCTCTCTACCATTCTCGAACATATCGTTAAAATGTTTCTGAAGAGCAGCATTAAATGAGTCCATATAATTTAGGACGGCCTCTTCAAGAAGGAGTCCGGGAGTAGCTACTGTGGAGGGTTTACCATCTCCGGAAGCTGCTGTAATCACTTTATTAGTATAAGCATCTAGTCCTCTCAGATTAAATGAGATATATTTACTCGGACCTCGTTTATTAATGGTATAATCAATATCCATTATAATGTCTGCTTTGGCAACCCTTTTAATTTGGTCTATAGGGGACTCTACTATCGCGTCTCCGGAAGAACTTGTAATTAATGAGAGTTCTGCCTCTTCACTCTTTATGGCTTTAAGTGTCTGCTCCATATCTTTAAGAGGGAAGCCTCTCTGAGCCATAATAGTGGAGAGTTCAGAAATCACGAGTCTCAGTGATTCATCTTTCTTGAAAGCTGTTTCAAAGTCAGAGGTGCTTTTAGCTTTTCCGCTTTCATCTTTATAAGTGGTAATATAGCCGCCTCTCTCGCAGAGTGCATCACTTGGGACAACCATTATGATAGGCTTTTTAGCTTGAGAAAAGAGTGTAAATGCAGTAAAGCAAAAAATGAGAGTTATAAATAATCGTTTCATAATTAGTTAGTTTAAGGATTAAAAACCATAATCGAGGGGCTTAACGATACCCGCTTTTTCGAGATCACGTCTTAGGTCATCATAAAGAATTTGAACTTTAAGACCAACTTTATATCCCCCCTTGATTTTAAGTCTGTCCTGTCCGGATGGTATTCCATCAGTAGTGATATTGACATATCGTAGGTATTGTCCACCAGGGGTGAAAAATTCTTCGAAATAGTCAGAGTGCTGTTCTTCGGTGCTATAGTCGCACATAGCCGGAGTGGCACTAACTGTACCTGCAGAGGGGAGACCTTTGAAAATACAGATTTCCACAGCAGCTTTTTTTGCAAGAGCAATAGCTTTCTCTACTGTCTTTTCTGTGGCGAAAATTTGAAAAGCCTTAGTTCCATCAGTTCCTACGCCTAACATCACTACCTCATAATTTCTTGAGGTTTTGTATTTGTATTTCTGAGCAGAAACGCCACAGGCTGTAAGAAGTACCAAAACTGTGATAAGTAGGGGTTTTACAATTCTCATAATAATTGATATTTATAGTTTATTTAGCTCTTCGAGTGATGAACTCCCCTCTTTATTTATATCCAGTGCTATCTTCTTCATCTCAAAATCGTTGTAATTAAATAGGATGTAATAATAGTAGAGAGTTTTCTTTTTAACATATCTAATCTCCCAATATGTTTCCAACGCAGTATATTCACCAATATTACTAACTGCGCGAGACTTTTCAACTTTAGATTTTATGACTTCCGCATCACCATTAATTGTGGTTTTAAGCATATAACGAGTGGTGGAGAGGATAACGTAATTCTTAAGTTGAAGGATAGCCTGTTCTTTAGCATCTTCAAGATTAACAGTGCTAATAGCGCTTGCTTTAATCAAATCATACTGATTAACATCTCTTTTAAGCCATTTAGGGGGATTTGAGGAGCTGCTTTCAATGAGTCTTCCCTGTCCGAAAGCAATAAAAGAGAATGATACGAGGATACAAAAAGTAATAAATCGTTTCATAAAATAAAAATTTATATGGACAAATGTAATAAAAAAAAGGTGAACCACAACGGGTTCACCTAAATATAATGCTAAATTAATAGCTCTGTGACTAAAACTATTTCGAGTGTTTAATAGCTGCCTGTGCCGCTGCCAATCTTGCGATAGGAACGCGGAAAGGAGAACAAGAGACATAGTTCATTCCCACAAGGTGACAGAATTCAACTGAATCAGGATCACCACCATGCTCACCACAGATACCTATTTTCAATTTAGGATTAGTGGAACGTCCACCTGTAACCCCCATTTCGATAAGTTTACCTACTGCAGAACTGTCTAGTGAGTGGAATGGATCGGCAGGGATAATTTTGTTGGAAATATAGTCATTCATAAATGATCCAATATCGTCCCTTGAGAATCCGTAGGTCATCTGAGTTAGGTCATTGGTACCAAATGAGAAGAACTGTGCAGATTCTGCCATCTCAGCTGAAAGGATAGCTGCACGAGGAATCTCAATCATAGTACCATATAGGTAGTCGATTTTTACTCCATGCTTGCTCTCTGCCTCGGCATGTACCTTATCGCAGATAACTTTATGGAAATCAAGTTCCTTAGAAGTGATAGTAACAGGAATCATAATCTCAGGCTGTGGCTTGAATCCCTCTTTGATAAGCTCTGCGGATGCATTGAAAATAGCGCGTAACTGCATTTCGCTTACCTCAGGATAAGTGATACCAAGACGAACTCCGCGATGTCCCATCATAGGGTTAACCTCATGTAGAGACTCTCCACGTTTACGTATCTCTTCAGCGGAAATACCAAGTTCTTTAGCAAGTTCAGCCTGTTTTTCAGGGGTCTGAGGAACAAACTCATGCAAAGGTGGATCGAGAAGTCTGAAGGTAACAGGTTTCCCGTCCATAACTTTCATTGTCCCTTTAACTGCCTCCTTAACGAAAGGTTCTAGCTCGTTAAGAGCCTGAATTCTCTCTTCAACTCCCCTTGAAAGGATCATCTTGCGGAGTTTTGAAAGAGGAGCCTCGGAGTTAAGTCCGTAGAACATGTGCTCGATACGGAAGAGTCCAATACCTTCAGCGCCGAAGTTAATAGCATTCTGTGCATCTTCAGGGGCATCAGCATTGGTTCTAACACCAAGAACACGATATTTGTCCACCATGGTCATATACTCAACGAAAAGAGGATTCTCAGAAGCATCCATCTTCTCGATAGCACTGTCATATACAAAGCCTTTAGTTCCATTCAGAGAGAATACATCACCTTCATAATGTTTTCTTCCGGCAATGGTCATAACTCTTGTCGAACCTTCGTTTGAGAAATGGATAGCATCGCAACCTACGATACAACATTTACCCCAACCACGTGCAACAAGTGCAGCGTGTGAAGTCATACCACCTCTTGCGGTCAAAAGACCTTCAGCAGCACGCATACCTTCAACATCTTCAGGGTTTGTCTCTTCACGAACAAGGATAACTTTTTCACCTCTTTCAGCAGCAGCAACTGCAGCTTCAGCAGTGAAGACAATTTTACCTACTGCACCACCGGGTCCTGCGGGGAGTCCCTTTGCAATAACAGTAGCTTTCTTTTCAGAAGCAGGGTCCAAAATAGGGTGGAGTAGCTCATCAAGCTGAGTGGGAGCAAGTCTCATTACAGCTGTCTTCTCATCAATGAGTTTTTCGTGAAGCATATCCATTGCCATATTAAGGGCTGCAAGTCCGGTTCTCTTACCAACACGGCACTGTAACATCCAAAGTTTTCCATCCTGGATGGTGAACTCGATGTCCTGCATATCGCGGAAATGATGCTCTAAGTGATCTTGAATCTCATCAAGTTCTTTATAAACAACAGGCATAGCCTCTTCGAGAGAGGAGAGATGCTTGTTTTGATCATTCTTAGTGGCATTGTTCAGAGGGTTAGGGGTACGAATACCTGCAACAACGTCTTCACCCTGAGCATTAACCAACCACTCTCCGTAGAATGAGTTTTCACCTGTGGCAGGGTTACGCGAGAAAGCAACTCCGGTAGCGGAATTATTACCCATATTTCCGAATACCATTGCCTGAACTGTTACTGCTGTTCCCCACTCATCTGGAATACCCTCGATACGGCGATAAGAGATAGCCCTACGACCATTCCATGATTTGAAAACTGCCCCTATACCTCCCCAAAGCTGCTCATAAGCATTGTCAGGGAACTCTTTGCCAAGAACTTCTTTGACACGGATTTTGAAATTGTTACAGAGGTTAATAAGATCTTCCTCAGTAAGGTCAGTGTCATTTGTATAACCTTTAGCCACTTTCACATCATGAAGCATTCTGTCAAGCTGAACGCGGATTCCCTGACCCTCTTCGGGCTCGATACCTTCAGCCTTCTCCACTGCTGCTGGATGCCGTCGGATGCATGTTTTCCGCTCACGGCTTCTGCAATCCGCTTCGCGAGGCCGGAGGTGAAGTCGTGCGTTTCCTGCCCGTGCTTCCCCCCGCCTCCCGCGGCACCGCCAACCTTCGCAACCACCGGAAAATCGCGGTTGTCGATCATGCCACC
>CAZXOP010000047.1:4236-13164 GCA_964642235.1 uncultured Muribaculaceae bacterium | reverse complement strand
ATTTTCATCCGTCTTGACCTTGAAAGATGGAAATAGTTTACTATTTTTGCCAATCAATTTTAAATAAATAGTATTTATGCCATACACTTTTTCTGACAGACACAATGGTCCTCGTGATTATCAAATCGACCAGATGTTGAACAGCCTTGGAGTTAATTCTCTCGACGAACTCGTTAAACAGACATTTCCTTCGGACATTCTCCTCTCAAAACCACTCGATTTAGACCCTGCAATGAGTGAATATGATTACATTGCACGTCTTAAAGAGATAGCTTCGAAGAATAAAAATTTCCGTTCGATGATCGGTTTAGGATTCTACGGAACCGCTTCACCGGCAGCGATTGTTCGTAATGTCTTTGAAAACCCTGCATGGTACACATCATATACCCCTTATCAAGCAGAAATCTCACAAGGAAGGCTTGAGGCTCTGATTAATTTCCAGACCATGATATCATCTCTAACAGGTTTCCCTGTCGCCAACAGCTCGATGTTGGATGATGCCACTGCAGTGGGTGAAGCCATGAGGATGATGTATGAGCTTCGCTCTCGTGATGCTGTTAAAGCGGGTAAAAACCAATTATTTGTGGACAAGAACATCTATCCTAATATCCTTTCCGTGCTAAAGACACGCTCGGAAGCCTTAGGGATAGAGATTGTTTTGGATGACTATCTTGAATATATGAAAAAGGGGTTCGGACCAATGGTTTATGGTGCGATTCTTCAATACCCTGCATACAATGGAGAGGTGCGTGACTACTCAGATTTCTGCGAAGCTGCCCACTCCGCAGGTGCTCTTGTTGCAGCTTGCTGCGACACATTGGCACTTGCTGTCCTAAAAGAACCTGCTGCTTGGGGAGCAGATATGGCAGTAGGAACTGCACAGAGGTTTGGACTCCCAATGGGATTTGGTGGTCCTACTGCAGGATGGCTCGCAACAAAAGAGAATTTTAAGAGAAATATGCCCGGTAGAATTATCGGTATCTCACTTGACAGACTTGGAAACCCTGCGGTACGTCTTGCTCTTCAGACTCGCGAACAACATATAAAGAGAGAAAAGGCCACATCCAATATCTGTACAGCCACTGCACTTATGGCCACCATGAGTGGAATGTATGCTGTTTATCATGGACCAAAAGGGATTAAAGATATTGCCCTAAATGCATTCAAATTTGCCTACACCATCGCCACAGGGTTAAAGGGTGCAGGTTATGAATTGGCTTCAGAAAATGTTTTTGATACAATAAGGGTTATAGGTAAAAACGGAGCCCCTCTCAATATTGCGGAGATTAGAAGTAAATCGGAGGCAGCCGGGATTAATTTCTTCTACCCTTGTGAAAAGTGCGTTCAGTTCTCATTTGACGAGCTTTCAAACTGTGGTGAAGCGAAGAAAATAAAAGAGATTTTCGGTATTGAACTTAATTGTTCTAATACCCCTGTGGAGCCCCAATTTATGAGGAGAGAGACCCCCATATTGACGCAGTCTGTATTTAACAAATACCACTCTGAAACTGAATTGATGCGCTATATCAAAAAGTTAGAGCGGAGAGATATTTCATTAGCACACTCCATGATTCCACTTGGCTCTTGCACGATGAAGCTAAATGCAGCGGTAGAGATGCTTCCCCTCTCCTGGTCGGAGCTTGGGAATCTTCACCCTTACGCTCCTGCCTCTCAAACCACAGGATTTATACAGATTATCAGGGAGTTGGAAAAAGACCTCGCTGTTATTACAGGCTTTGATTCCTGCTCGCTTCAGCCTAATTCCGGTGCAGCCGGAGAGTATGCAGGGCTAATGGTTATCCGTAACTACTTCCTTTCAAAAGGGGAGACAGGAAAAGATACTTTTATTATACCGACATCGGCACACGGAACCAATCCCGCCTCGGCAGCGATGGCAGGGTTTAAGATAGAGCTTGTAGGATGTGATGAAAATGGAAATATTAATGTGGACGAGCTTCGTGAAAAGGCTGTTGCCCTGAAAGGCTCTCTTGCGGGGATTATGATTACTTACCCCTCTACTCATGGAGTATTCGAGGTAAAGATTCGTGAAATCTGCTCTATTATTCACGAAAACGGCGGACAGGTCTATATGGATGGGGCGAATATGAATGCTCAGGTGGGGATTACTAACCCCGGTTTTATCGGAGCCGATGTTTGCCATCTAAACTTACATAAGACCTTCGCAATGCCCCACGGTGGCGGTGGTCCCGGAGTAGGTCCTATCTGTGTTGCAAAACACCTTACCCCGTTCCTCCCCGGTCACCCTGTGGTCTATCCCGATTATTATTCAGAAAGCAATAGTAGTGATGCTTCAAGGGAGATTACAGCTGTTTCATCTGCCCCTTATGGCTCTCCTCTACTCCTCCCTATCACCCATGCTTATATAAAACTGCTTGGGAAAGAAGGACTTAGAAGAGCCACTGAGATAGCTATTCTTAATGCAAATTATATGGCTGTCGCCTTGGAGCCTGAATATACTACCCTTTATTCAGGTGCGACAGGAAGAGTGGCTCACGAATGTATTATCGACCTCCAGCACTTCAAATCTGAGTATGGAGTGGATGCAACTGATGTGGCTAAACGCCTTATGGACTACGGATTCCATGCTCCTACCCTCTCGTTCCCTGTTCACGAAACTCTTATGATAGAGCCGACAGAGAGTGAGTCGAAGGATGAAATCGACAGATTTATTGAGGCTATGAAGAGTATTAAAAAGGAGTGTGAAGCTATTAAAGCAGGGAGCGCCGATAAAGAGGACAATCTTCTTAAAATGGCTCCACACACTGCCGCAGAGGTCTGCGCCAATGAGTGGAAACACCCCTACTCTCGTGAAGAGGCTGCCTATCCCCTTGAATGGATTAAAGAGAATAAATTCTGGTGCCATGTAACCCGTGTGGATAACGGTTACGGAGACAGGAACCTCTGCTGTTCAGTGAATTAAATTTCGCCTCTCCATAATTTTTCAAGAAACTCCACCACAGGATAAACCTCGACCCCATTGACTAAACGTTTAATGGGGTCAAGTGTAACAGCAATAAGCCTTGCAGAAGGAAACTCTTCATGGAAGGCTTTTAATCCTTTTGTATGGCGTGACTGAAATTCGATACACGATTTTAATTCAATGGCTACTTTACCCTCTCCTAAAATGAGATCCACCTCGTAACCCCTCGTTGTACGCCAATAACTTAATTTTTCTCGTCTTTCAGCGTATGACAAATATGCAATGATTTCTTGTACGACAAGGTGTTCAAAGGCTTTACCAAAGTCCAGCGAACCGGGCTTCAGATTGGTCTTATTTTGAATATAATTTGAAACGCCCACGTCAAAGAGATAGAATCGGGGTGATTTCACAGATTCCCTTTTAGTTGTTTTGGTAAAAGGGGGTATCATATAACCGACTAATGTCTGCTCGAGAATAGTAAAATACTCTTTTATAGTGGGGGCAGAGACACCACAGTCAGAAGCTATGTTATTGTAGTTTAAAAGCTCTCCTCCGCATTGTGCTGCGATTTCGAGGAAACGATTAAAAGCAGGGAGGTTACGAATAACAGCCTCGGCTATTATCTCCTCTTTTAGGTAATCCCCCACAAAGGCTTGAATACGTCTGGTCGGATTATCTATTAGATAATGACGTGGTAACATTCCCCCATTACAAGCTTTAACTATCTCGAAATCGGGAACTTCTGCACTAACTAACGGAAACATTGTGTAACTAATAGCTCTCCCTCCAAGCAGATTAACACCACTTCTTCGTAATTTCCTTGCACTCGAACCACATAGGACAAAACGTCTCTCCTCATTCACCATAAGCCATTGCACTTCATCTAATAATGCCGGGGCTTTTTGAACCTCATCAATAACTATTAATCGACTCCTATCCAGCAAAGCAACATCTGACCTTAGTATTGAAGGGGAGCGTTTATACCTTTCAAACTCCTCTGATTTTAATAAATCGATATAGAATGCATCAGGAAATTTTCGCTTTAGAAAAGTACTTTTTCCTGTCTGTCTTGCTCCAAAAATAAAAATAGAGTCTTCTTCGAGAGACGATAAGTTTAATATCCTGTTATACATAGTATTATGTTTATATTATTTCTACTTTTTACAAAGTGATACTTTAGAATTTGACGTGTTTTCGAAAGTACCACTTTGCAAAAGTACGAATTTTTTACATAATACCAATTATTTGTTTTTGAGTTTGTCTCCTGTATCGTTAACGATTGCCCTAAGGAATTTTTCGGTGTATCCCGGTCCTTTGGCATTTGCAGGGATGTTTTTAGACCACCCATTGTCCTTAAAGGAGCCATCTTCATTCTGAACTCTGGTGCCTCCGTCCAAATATTTCAATAGTAGGTATTTATCGAGAGCATCCCATTTGGAGAAGAGTGCATTTGCCTCATTAAGAGAAAATTCAGTTGCCTTTTTGACCATTGTTTTTCTCTCCTTGAGTGAGAGGTTTGCTTTTTCTCCAAACATATTTGCAATACTCTTAGAGTAGTTCTCCTCTTTAGTAATCATCTCGTTTTCGTGAGTGTCTATTACCGAGCGGACTTCTGCACCAATGTGATTATAACGAAGATAGGAGAAGTGTGCAATTCTGTTTACCATCCAGAACATCGAAGTAGGGGAGTATTTAAGCATACTGCCATTCCCATAAGCATAATGTTCTGAAACTTTAGTTGAAGAACAATAAACGGGGGTCAGAGGGGAGGTCCCTGCATCATCCACTGCGAACCAAAGCACTCCACCCACCTCATTAGGGAGCCATGAACGGCATTGTCCTACAAACCAGAAACCTGTCTGCTGAGTGGCGATAGCCCTTTCATGAATATATTTAACACTATCCACTTGATAGCTCATTGGTCTCCAACGATAAGGGAGCTCATTTCCACCTGCTCCGATATCTTTGGTCATATCAAAAGGGGTCCCTTCATAATGGTCACGCATCATATCGGCAACATCTTTTACCGAAAGCTTCGCTTTTGGCTTAACATAGAGAGGCATACGGTTTTTAGGATTATGACCTGAGGCAAAATCGAGATATTTTCCAGAATCGAAATCTCCATGTTTATTAAAAAAACTCCAAACACGTGCTTCACAAGCCCTTAACGCAAAGAAGTCGAGGGGACAGAAAGTGTCTGCAAAGCTAAAGTCCTCATCTTTACCCTCATAGAGTCCCATATCACGAGCCTGAGAAATCAGGTCGGGTGCATAGAGGCAGTTTTCGGGGTCATTAAGGGGGAAGGTGGCTATTCTTGCACAATTTGCATGAGCGGAGATATACCCGTCAGGTATTCTTACTGCTACCCAAAGAACACCCCTGTTTACATTAATTCTCTTCCCATCTACCCACTCCATTTTCTGCTTTTTGGAGATTATTTCGAGAATCCAAGCCTCATTTGGGTCGGCTATGGAGATAGATTCGCCACTTGACCAGTAGCCATATTTGTTTGCAAGATCAGTGTAAACTTTAATAGCTTCACGTGCTGTTTTAGCACGCTGAAGAGTAAAATAGATAATGGATCCATAATCGAGAATAGCTGTCGAGTCCACCATCTCTTCGCGTCCTCCGAAAGTGGTCTCTCCGATGACGAGCTGATGTTCATTCATATTACCCATAACACCATAAGTATAAGGGGCTTGTGGAATTTCTCCGAGGAGTCTCTCTCTTCCCCATTGGATTACAGGGGTCATAGTACCCGGTTTATATTTCCCTGCCGGATAGTAAACGAGCGTTCCGTAACGTGAACTGTTATCAGCAGCATAAGAGACCATGACGGAGCCATCTTTAGACGCCCCTTTGGTTACAATAAGGTTTGTACAGGCGAAGGAATAATGCACGCCTGCAATCAGTAGCAATGATGCTAAGGTTAGTTTTAGATGTTTCATAAAAATTAGTATTTTAACTTGTTCAATATTCTCTTAATTAGTAGGTCGGGGATGTCGGGGTGTTCTGAGCCCCCAAGGGAGTTATTAACTGCCGAGAGGGTTCTGAAACCGGCATTGCCATTGACCTCACAAATGGTAAATCCACCTTTATACTCCCCTCCCTCCTTCGGGAAATACTCCTCTGTAAAAAGGAGGTCAATGCCCGCAAAATCGAGTCCCACACAGGTCGTTGCAGCCACCGCAAGTCGTGCTGCCTCCTTAGGAACCTCGAAAGGGAGTGCCTTCCCACCTTGGGCAAAGTTTGACCGGAAAGAGTTCTCATTGTATCGAAGCACTCCCCCTGCCACCTCCTCCCCTATTACCCAGACCCTCAAATCAAAACCACTACTTGTCCCGATAAACTCTTGGCAGAAATAGGGTTGAGTACCACCTACCTCCCGTAATTGTTCTTCATTCTCTACCAAAAAGACCCCCTCCCCTTTTGAACCCATAACTGGTTTTACCACAAACCTCTCTACTCCAAAGTAGTTTGAGACCTCTGCGAAAGAGTATTCTCCCCCCTCCTTGAAAAAGGTTCGAGGTGTGGGGAGTGCAGCCCTCTCCAGAAGTTGATGTGTGGTTATTTTATTGCGGGAGCACTCCATTGAAAGAGTGGAGTTGAAAACCGGAACCCCCCTCTGTTCTAAGAACAATGAAATTTCAGAGGAGTACCCTCTCATTATTGCGAAGCGGGGGAGGGTCCCTTCGTTAAAATCCTCTTGCGAGAGTCTGCACCCTTGGAGGGTGGAAAGTGTTGGAAAGGGGGAATTTTGAAAGGGATCTCTCTCATTGTAAAACAATACCCTTAGTTCCACTCCTTGCCTTTTGGCAGCATCTTGGAACCAGCCGAAGGCATTGTTTTTTGTCTCAGTGGAATCAGGGTATATTGTCCAGCCAATCATAAGACAAATATAATAACTATCAATTTTATTTAATAATTTTTTTTAACTTGCGTGCAATTATGGATAGCTTAGAAAGAAGAAACATAGTACTTAACAGGCTGAGTGAATGGGGAATAGAGTACGAAATGTATGAACACCCCCCACTCCCGACAGTGGAAATTGCCCTTGAATATTGGAAGGATATCTCCTCCACACATTGTAAAAACCTTTTCTTTAGGAATCACAAAGGGAATAAGCACTATTTGGTCATTATCGAATGTCATAAAAACCTCCCGATTCATGATTTGGAGAAGATGTTGCGACAGGGGAAATTGAGCTTTGCCTCTGAGGAGAGAATGGAGAGATGCCTTGGGACTACCCCCGGCTCAGTCTCACTTTTCGGACTTATAAACGACCCAAATCGCGCAGTTAAACTCTTTTTAGATAGCGACTTGCAGACTGCCGAGCGACTTAGCTTCCACCCAAACGATAACACCGCCTCCCTTACGATTTCTCAGAGCGACTTCCGCCGTTTCCTCTCCCTCTGGGGTGGCGAATATGAATGGCTGACATTGAATGATGGAAGGTAGTTATAATCTACCGAAGATATCTAATCAGATTATCGGCCATACGGAGAAAGCCTAGGTCAGTTAGGTGAATACCATCGACAGTCGCCTCATCATCTCTGCCGATTAATCCATTCGCAGGAATATAATAGAAATTACTAAACCCTTCCCTCTTTAATCTTTTGTAGAGCTTATTCCATTCCCCATTTTTCTCGCTGTTATTGGCAGCGGCATATGTATCCCGCCTAAAGTGAGCAAAATCTATATTCTCAACTAAATATATGGGGGTGTCACGATGCTTTTCGGCTAAATATGTCAGAAACCGATATGCCGAATCCCTGACTATCTGCGGCGTACAGTTTGGAAGACAGTCGATTACATAAGCCGAAGCCTCTATACGCGATACTATTTCAGCCATAGAGAAATCGAGACGGGCATTACCGCTAAAACCGAGATTAATGGATTCACACCTTAACTTACGCCCAATAATACTTGTATAGCACATCCCGGGACGAGAAGCACACCCTCCCTGAGTTATACTTGTTCCATAAAAAACAATAGGCTTGCGTAAGTACCCTCCGTCACTGATCTTCCCCGCACACTTTCTGGCTAAAATCGCAACATGAGAATCAGAGGCAATATCCCCTTCCCCTGTAGTGCTCATAGAAGTCAAACAACTTGCTGACATATTAGAGACCTGCGGTCCGGAGATGGAGGCTGTGGAATCTATCCCTATCTCTATACTTAGAACTCCATCGTAAAGAGGGAGATATGCCATATATTCCTGAGAAGTTCCATCCATGTTACGAATAAAAACATTTGAAGAGATTTTCCCATTAGGCTGTGCTGTCCCGATAAATCTCCACTCCTGGTTATCAAGAAGATAGAAATCTATCCCACGTATCCCCGTACCGGGCATGTGAACCATATTATAATTATTCAGGAGCTCCCATTTCGCCCCTAAACATTTACTATCTGTCGAAAACCTTATCGCCAAACCTGCTGAATTTAGCCCAAGACTCCAGACCTCGGGACGGGTACGCTCCTTCATATCGAAAGGGAGCCTCGAATAAAGGAGTTCAGTATTCTCAAATCCTTTATTTATCAATACGGAAAACTCCTCGGCTTTTACATATTTAAGCTCACTCGCTTTTTGGGCTGCTGCTCCAAAAGAGAGAGACAAAAGCAATAAAGCTGCTATCAAAGGGGTAATAATAGTGTTCTTATACATAATGTATCTTTTTAATTTTCAATCCATTCTATTTTAATTCCACGCCTCTCCATCCCTCGAAACCATGTCATCTGCCTTTTGGCAAACTGATGAATAGCAATAGCAAGACGACTCTCCATCTCCTCATAACTAATCTCCCCGGTCAGATATAGCGTAACGAACTTATATTCGAGTCCGTAGTAAATAAGGTCTTCCGCGGCAATACCACTTTTAAGCAATTTCTCCACCTCTTCCACCAATCCCTCCCCTAATCGCTGATGCAATCTCCTATCAATCCGCACATTGCGCTCCTCTCGCGAGACAGAAATTCCAATATATCTTA
>CAZXOP010000047.1:3046-4226 GCA_964642235.1 uncultured Muribaculaceae bacterium | reverse complement strand
CTGATAGTAAGTCAGCATATGGACGACTTTGTACATAAATTCCAATATATCTCACCTCCCCTTCGGCAAATTTTGGGAGAGGACAATCCCCATAAGTCGCACCCTCACCACTCTCCGCACCCCCTCCGCCTAGTGGCGGCATTTCAGAATTTTGCGACTGATATAGGGCAATTTCGAGTGCTCGAATCAGACGCTTCCTGCTATCAAAGTCTGTGGTATTATGCGGAGTTCTCAATGAAGTCAGCTTCGCAATAAGAGTCTCCGTGGGGAGCTCTTCAAGCTCCTTTCTTAATTCGGGGTCAGGTGGCACCTCCTGCAACTGATAACCACGAGTAACTGCCTCGATATAGAGTCCGGAACCCCCACATAGAATAGGGGTTTTCCCTCTATTTACCACATCCCAATAAGCTTTTGCAAAATCTCGTTGGTAACGGAAAAGATCATATTTAACCCCTGCATCGACTATATCCACAAGGTGGCAAGGGAGACTCTTCTCCTCCCCCGTCAAAGGATCCGAATAGAGATAATCCCCTAAATCTTTCCCCGTTCCTATATCCATACCACGATATACCTGCCTCGAATCGGCAGAGATAATCTCTCCGTCTATTTCCCTTGCTAAACGGACTGCAAATCTTGTTTTTCCCGAAGCTGTCGGACCTAAAACCACAATCATACCACAAATATAATCAGATTATTTCTCAAATTAATCCTATATTTGCACCCCAATGCCAAAAGCAAAAAGTAAAATAGAGATTAAAAACAAAAAAGCCTCCTTCGAATATGAATTTATTGAGGTTTTTACAGCAGGGATAGTTCTGACAGGGACCGAAATTAAGTCCATAAGAGCAGGTAAAGCATCTCTGCCGGATAGTTATTGTTATTTCTCAGGAAATGAGCTTTTTGTAAAGAATATGCATATTGCCGACTATTGGTGGGGCTCTTTTAACAAACACGACCCCAGAAGAGACCGCAAACTACTTTTAAATAGAAGAGAGCTTCGTAAATTACAGCGAGCCACCAAAGAGAAAGGGCTGACTATAATCACCACAAAGCTCTTTATTGCCGATAACGGTTACGCCAAACTCAACATTGCACTTGCTCGAGGTAAAAAAGAGTTCGACAAACGCCACACCATTAAAGAGAAAGACCAAAGACGCGAAAGAGAGCGTGGCGATGAGTA
>CAZXOP010000047.1:0-2946 GCA_964642235.1 uncultured Muribaculaceae bacterium | reverse complement strand
TATTGAACATTCTAATGAATGATTTTAAACTGACTGAAGAAAAAGCGATGGAGTATATTGAATCTATCGAGAAAGTAGTAGAGGAGAAAACCGACTCTAAAACTACCGAGATGAAGAGTCTGTTTAAAGAAGATTTTACAAGGTTAAAATTTGATTCCGAGTTGAGATTTAAAGATTTGGAGGTAAGAATCGAATCCACCAAGAACGAAACACTCAAGTGGTTCATTGGAGGCTTCGTGGTTATCGTACTTATGGTTTTGGGGCTATACTTTAAAAGTTAGCCCCTCTTCCAACTCTGTAAAATTAGGCATTTCCGAAAAACATTACATAATAAATAGGCATATATGTAATTTTACCACTGACCTTTACTTCCCTTTGATTTGAAAGCACCAAGCCCCCTTTTACATCATAGTCATCACTACTAATAAAATGGTTTAGGGCACTATGCACATTGTAGTCTTTGCCTGATTTTACCTCTATTGGAATAATCGAGAGAGTATCATAATCATCAATAAGATAATCTACCTCACCTCTGCTTTTATTATCATAATAGAATAGATTATGCCCATGAGCCTTAAGTTCGGAAGCAACGACAGATTCATAAACAGAGCCGAGGTTCACCCCACACTTATCATCTAAAACAGCATTAATATTATTTTTGTAAAGAACACCGGTCAATATACCCACATCATTAAGATAGAGTTTTATTAGATTTTTGCCACTAGACTCGATTAAGGGAAAGATAGGGTTTGAAATAGCTTTCACCTCCAATGCAATGCCTGCGTTAATTAAATAATCAAATTCGTCCTGATAATCACTGAAACGCTTTCCTTTTATATCTTCAATCTCCTTTACGACTACCCGCTTTTTTCTATTTTCAAGATTTGAAGGTATCATATTATAGATACGTCTGATTTTCAGCTTGTTTTCATGATCATATTTAGAGGCATCTATACCATAAAATTCATGGATAGCGCTCTGTATCTCACGGACTCTTACTATATTCTTAGTCTCAATATATACATTAACAGCCTCCGGAAGCCCACCCACTAAAAGATACTTCTTAAATAACCCCATAACCATATTATGAGTATTTTCCTCTAAGCTCTCTCTATTTTCAAAACTAAGACGCATAGAATCAATAGCTATTCTCCCAAATCCATTAGCAATAAGAAACTCTTCAAAGTCCAAAGGGTATAAATTCTTCAATTCAATGCTTCCCATAGGAATGGAGGTGGTCTGTGCAAGTGTGACCCCAAGCAATGAACCACTTGCAATATAGGTAAACCTATTATCCTGACTTAAAAATTTCAGCAAAGTAAGGAGATGGGGGTACTCTTGAATCTCGTCTAAAAAGATTATTGTATTCTCTTTTGTCCCCATCTTATCCCCGGCAATCATACTTAAATGGAGGTAGAAGTCATCAAGAGTTTCGGTGTTTTTAAAAAGTTTTGGACCTAATACATCTTCCATCAGGTTCACTTCGATATAGTTTGAAAAGAGTTTCTTCGCGACATGTCTGACAATATACGATTTCCCAACCTGTCGCGCTCCATTTACTATAAGAATCTTCCTAGAACCCGATTTAAGATGATTTTCTATTACTGTTTCGATCTTTCTGTAGAGCATTTTACACTTTTCTAATGATTTTACGTGTACAAAAATACACTTTTCCATGGAAAAAGCAAGTAAAAAAATACACTTTTCCGAAAAAATCTAGATTTTTATTTTTCTACCCCTCTTGCGTGGGTGAGATCTACCTTCTTTTTAGGGGCTTTAGGGGTGGTATCGTTGCTCTTATTGGACTTAGTGTTGTGCTCTGTGGGGGTAAGTGTGGCGGGTTTTGCCTTTTTATGGCAAACAATTATAAGAACAATACCGGCAATAATAAACGGAACACTTAACCACTGTCCCATATTTAGAAGCATACTCTGTTCGAAATCGACCTGAGGCTCTTTAATAAACTCTATTAAAAACCTTATCCCAAAGAGGCAGATTAAAAATATTCCGAAAATCTCCCCTCTTTTTAGTTTCGGAAGGCGTTTTAAGTAGAGAACTAAAAGTGAGAAACCAAGAATAATATAAGAGAAGGCTTCATAAAGCTGTGTCGGGTGTTTAGGAACTGTCTCACCTCTGAGAGAGAATATGAATCCCCAAGGGAGGGAGGTCTCTACCCCGTAAATCTCCGAATTAAAGAGGTTCCCAAAACGGATAAAAGCACCTGCGAAGCAGACCGCTATTACTATTCTATCAATAAGCCAAAGGAAGTCGAATCCATATTTCTTTCCATATTTATGAATATACCACCAAAGTGCTAGGAGAACCCCGATGGCCCCTCCATGGGAAGCAAGTCCCCCCTCCCAAGTCATAAGAATTTTCCAAGGCTGGGTAAGGTAATACATAGGGTCATAAAAGAAGCAGTGCCCCAAACGAGCCCCTACCAATGTTCCAATAAAAATCGCCCACAAAAGCGGATCCAGAATATCTGTCGAAACCCCTTCACGTTTGAAAAACCATTTTACAATATAATACCCTAAGGGATAAATACCGAAAAGAAAAAGGAGCGGATAATAGTTAATATGAAGCGGGCCTATCGAAAAGATGGTCGGGTCCACATTCCAGACTATTGAGAGTAAATTCATCATACTAAATATTTAATTAATTCTATTTAATCTTGTAAAAACAGATAACGGGAGTCTTCTTTCAAATCTATCCGAGAGTATAAGTTCTCCTGAAATCCTCTCACCATCACACCCAAACGCAGATTTAACCAAAGTGTCGGCAAGCATTGCGGAGTACCCGTTAGAATAGAGATTCAGCACCAAAAAACTCCTTTGGGGAGCTAATATTTGAGCACACCCTTTCAAAAGTTCGAAAAGACACTCATCAAGTTTCCACCTCTCCCCATCAGGTCCATGTCCGTAGGCAGGGGGGTCAAGAATTATA
>CAZXOP010000046.1:0-13605 GCA_964642235.1 uncultured Muribaculaceae bacterium | reverse complement strand
ATCCGGCTATTTTAATGGTAACACATAATCAGGGGATATTTAAGAAGTACCCTGCACGTACTGTTATCTGCGAAAATTTAATATGCCGAGAATACATCTCTGATATTGATAATGAAATAGACTTTTCTAATCTACTATGACTTCAAAGGAACGGTACACCTCCATAATAAAATGGTTTTCTGAAAACATGCCTATAGCTGAATCGGAACTCCATTTTGAAAACCCATATCAGCTTGTGGTGGCGGTTATTCTCTCTGCACAATGTACAGACAAACGAGTAAATATCGTGACCCCTCCCCTTTTCGAACGTTTCCCGACTCCGCTTTCTCTTTCGGAAGCCTCTTATGATGAAGTATATAACTATATTAAATCGGTCACTTTCCCTAACAATAAGACCAATCACCTTATAGGGATGGCAAAGAGATTAGTCTCTGTTTACGACTCTGTGGTTCCATCTGATGTGGATGAATTGCAGACCCTCCCGGGAGTAGGTCGTAAGACAGCAAATGTGGTCGCCTCGGTGATATATAATAAGCCTGTAATAGCTGTGGACACTCATGTCTTTAGAATATCGCGCCGTCTCGGTCTCTCCAAAGGTGAAACAGTGGATAAAGTAGAGGCAGACTTGACCGCCAATATCCCCGAAAACCTCAGAGCCATAGCCCATCACTGGCTAATACTCCATGGCAGATATGTCTGCACTGCCCGAAATCCCAAATGCCACCAATGCGGCCTCGCCCCCTGGTGCCAGACTAAAAATCAAAATAGTTAGCAATTTACCCACGTGGGTGAAATTTAAGGATGGAGTTTTGCCATTTGGTGGTGTCGATGTGGGTGTAGATTTCGGTGGTAAGGATGGATTCGTGCCCTAACATCTCTTGGACGACACGGAGGTCAGCACCATTCTCCACAAGATGCGATGCAAAAGAGTGACGGAAAGTGTGGGGGGAGATGGTCTTTTCGATACCTGCTGCTGAAGTCTGTTTTTTAACTATCAGGAAGACCATTTCACGACTCATTTTACCTCCTCGACGATTTAAGAAGAGGATATCTTCCGATTTGTTTTTCAAAGAGGGTTTAGAAGAGGCTGCGAATTTTCTCCGGCTATGGGTTGCATAGAGAGTAACTGCTTTTATAGCAGGCTCACCGATCGGGACAAGCCTCTGTTTGCTCCCCTTCCCTGTTACACGAATAAATCCCTCCTCGAAGAAAAGGTCGGAAATGTGTAGATTAACTAACTCGCTTACTCTTAATCCACAAGAGTAGAGGACTTCGAGGATAGCCCTATTACGATGTCCCTCCGGTACGGAGAGATCCACAGACTCGATAATCTTCTCAATCTCCTCTACTGAAAGCACATCAGGTAATGAGCGGGACATTTTGGGGGAGTCGAGCAGTTCACATGGATTCTCTTTGACTTTACCCTCCATCTCTAAGAATTTATAGAAAGCCTTTGCGGAGGAGATCAAGCGTGCCTGTGTCCTTTTAGAGATCCCATTTTCGGATTGAGATTCAAGAAAATCAATGAGGTTTTGACCGGTTACTTCGGCAGGTGGAATATGACCTTGTGTCAAAATAAACCCTTTCAGCTTATTGAGGTCGGAAGAGTATGATACGATAGTATTTTCTGAGAGAGACCTCTCTAAGCGGAGATACGACCTGAAGTCGGCAAGATCAGCATCCCACATATTTTGTTTCATTGTAGCCCCACGCAGACTCGAACTGCGATTTAAAGTTTAGGAAACTTCCGTTCTATCCCTTGAACTATGGGGCCCTCTTAATTCGCAAATATAGATAAAAAATTCTTTATCAAATTACTCCTTGCGGAGATTTCTGTTTTATAAATCATATTGGCAATAGCTTTTGGTGAGGAGGCTCCGTGTCCTATAATGACAGGCATACCTATTCCTAAAATCTGAGTGCCACCATATATCTCATAATCAAATCTCTCCATATATTCATTTCTCCCTCCAAGAGCAGTAAAGAGGTCATACATCGCTTCAGCCTGTTTAATACAGACATTCCCTACAAATCCATCTGTAACCAACACATCTGCAATATCTCCTCTGAAAAGGTGATTAGCCTCCATATTCCCCACGAAATTCAAATCTGAATCGAATGAGAGGAGCTTATATGCCTCTTGGTTTACAATATTCCCCTTCTCCTCTTCACCCCCTATGTTTAGGAGTGCTATTCTTGGACTCTCTATACCAAATATGGTTTTAGCATAGATATTTCCGAGCTGTGCAAACTGCAATAGAAAATCTGCTTTACAATCGGAGTTAAGTCCTACATCGAGAATCAACATTTTTCCCCCTCCCAAGAGAGGTATTTCAGCAGAGATGCATGGGCGTAAGATTCCGTTAATCGGTTTTATAGTATGGGTAGAGCCCATTAGCATTGCACCGGTATTACCCGCAGAGGCGAAAGCATCTATCTCTCCCTTAGCCAACATATTGTACCCCACTACGATAGAGGAGTCTCTCTTTTTCATATATGCGCTTACGGGGTGCTCTCCCATCATAATGGTCTGGGTGCAATTAATGACAATAAAATTACCGAGATCTGCCTCTTGCTGACGACATATCTCGGCTATTTTAATTTTATCTCCTATAAGGTAGAGTCGAACATCATCGGGAAGGTGTTTCTGAGCCTCAATAGCCCCTATCACCACATTTTGTGGAGCATAGTCTCCACCCATTGTATCGACCCCGATTCTAATCATAATCGGAAAGGATTACGATACTTTCTTCTCTACTATAAGACGACCTCTATAATATCCACACTCAGGACAAAGGTGATGATACATTACTGCAGCACCACAGTTCGAACAACTTGAAAGTGTAGGAGCATCTATTTTATCGTGAGTCCTACGTTTGTCTCTACGCTGTTTAGAGACTTTATGTTTAGGATGTGCCATAAATATTTATTTTTAATTATTTTTCAAAAATTCACTCATTTTCTTTAGCATAACGGGATCACATTCCCCCTCAGGATGGACTCTTTTAAGAGGGAGTGAGAGTACCACGTAGTCATAAAAGACCTGGCTCAAATCTACCTCTCCATCATTCTTTCCAAGAACGATAACATCTCCATCATCCTCCTCTTCCTCATCTGCAAAAGATGAAAATTTAACGGTAAAAGGGACGGTGAAATTAACCGGTAATGTCAAGTCAGCAAGACATTTATCACACTCTACCACCACTGTACCGTTCATATCACAAACAACTTTAATCCACCCGGATACCTTCTCTACCTCCACCATCGCCTTCAAGTCAGCATCTAAAATGATATCACTCCCAAATGACTCGAAGAATGAGCCGTCCAAACTATACTCCAGAGTATGTTTCCCTGAAGTTAACCCTTTAATATCTATTAAATACTCCATAACTCCTTCTTCTTTCTTCGCTTGGGGGCGCAAAGATATAAAAAATTTTATAATCTCTTAACCTTTTCTCCGTTTTCTTTCATTTTCATCCAAAAAAATCTTCCTTATCCTCATAGATTTCGGAGTAATCTCCACTAATTCATCGTCTTGGATATATTCCAATGCCTCTTCGAGTGAAAAGACAATGGGGGGAGTAATTACTGCTTTATCATCAGTTCCTGAGGCGCGAATATTGGTGAGTTTCTTGGTTTTACAAACATTGATTGTAAGGTCCTCCCCTCTTGTATGCTCCCCTACCACCTGACCTGCATATATTTCATCTCCGGGGAAGACAAAAAACTTCCCTTTGTCCTGGAGCTTATCCATTGCGTAAGCAACTGCCAATCCTGTCTCTATTGCCACGAGAGAACCATTGTTTCTCTTCTCAATCTCCCCTTTGTAGGGTTCATACCCCTTGAAACGGTGCGCAATAACTGCCTCTCCTTGAGTGGCAGTCAGGAGATTGCTCCTAAGACCAATAAGTCCCCTCGCAGGGATATCAAAATCGAGGTGGGTGCGCTCCCCTCTTGTCTCCATGTGGAGAAGCATTGCCTTACGGCGGGTAGCCATCTCGATTGCACGCCCTGCCATCCCCTCCGGAATATCTATTGTAAGGTGCTCGATAGGCTCACAACGCACTCCGTTTATATTCTTATCTAAGACCTTTGGTTGTCCGACTTGGAGCTCGAACCCTTCACGCCTCATTGTCTCGATGAGTACCGAAAGGTGAAGAACCCCGCGACCATAAACAATAAAGGAGTCAGAACTCATCCCCTCTTTAACTTTCAGTGCCAAATTCTTCTCAAGTTCCTTCTCGAGGCGCTCTTTCAGGTGACGCGAGGTAACATATTTCCCCTCACGGCCAAAAAAAGGAGAGTCATTGATAGTGAAGAGCATACTCATTGTCGGTTCGTCAACGGAGATGGGGGGAAGCTGCTCAGGATTCTCATAATCGGCAATGGTATCCCCTATTTCAAACCCCTCAATCCCCACAACGGCACAAATATCTCCGCAACCCACTTCAGTCACTTTTTTCTTCTCAAGCCCTTCAAAAACCATTAAATCCTTGATTTTCTGCCTCTCCACAGAGTGGTCATGTTTACACAATGAGACATTCTGCCCCGATTTAAGGCTTCCGCGGGTGATTCTGCCTACGGCAATTCTCCCTACGTAAGGGGAGTATTCCAATGATGAAATAAGCATTTGGGGAGTCCCCTGAACCTCTTGTGGTGCAGGAATTTCTGACAATATCATATCCAACAATGGGGTAATATCCGTGGTAGGTTTCTTCCAATCGAGGGACATCCACCCCTGCTTCGCACTACCGTAAACTGTTTTGAAATCGAGTTGATCCTCTGAAGCATCTAAGGAGAACATCAGGTCGAAGACCTGCTCATTTACCTCATTGGGACGACAATTGGGTTTATCCACCTTATTGATGACCACTATCGGTTTTTTACCCATCTCTATTGCTTTTTGAAGCACAAAACGTGTTTGAGGCATTGTCCCTTCAAAAGCATCCACAAGTAGCAGCACACCGTCTGCCATATTCAGCACCCTCTCCACCTCTCCACCGAAGTCGGAGTGTCCGGGGGTATCTATGATATTGATTTTGTTGTTCTTATAAGGTACGGAAACATTCTTAGCGAGGATAGTGATTCCGCGCTCCCTCTCCAAATCATTGCTGTCCAATATAAGTTCACCCAGTTTCTCGTTGTCACGAGCAAGTTTTGCCTGGTATATCATTCTGTCCACCATAGTAGTTTTGCCATGGTCAACGTGGGCGATAATCGCTATGTTTCGTATATTTTGCATAATTGAGGCGCAAAAGTACACATAAATCGGATAGATTGATTATAAATGCGAGGTTTTTTTTGTATTTTTGCGAACAAATTTTTACACAAAATGACTGAGAAGATTATCATCCTCGATTTCGGTTCACAACTGACACAGCTAATAGGCAGGAGATTACGAGAGTTTAATGTCTATTGCGAAATTCATCCTTATAACAAAATACCTGCATTTGATAGCTCCGTGAAGGGGGTAATTCTCTCCGGCAGCCCATTTTCAGTAAGGGAAAAAGAGGCACCGCAAATCGACCTTTCATCCATTAAAGGGAAATTTCCCCTCTTGGCCATCTGCTTTGGTGCCCAATACCTTGCAAAAGAGTTGGGTGGTGCAGTGGAATCTTCGGAGAGTCGTGAGTATGGAAGGGCAATGCTTGAGCACTCCGGCACCTCTCCCCTTTTCAAAGGGGTCCCCGCGAAGTCGCAAGTTTGGATGTCCCATGGGGACACCATTACCAAACTCCCCTCGGGGGCAGTAAAGATTGCCTCGACTGAGGATGTTGAAAATGCTGCATATTGTTTTGAAGGGGAAAAGACCTATTGTGTCCAATTTCACCCTGAAGTTTTCCATTCGGAGTTCGGTTCCACAATGCTCTCGAACTTCGTTCTCGGGGTCTGCGGTTGCTCCGGAGACTGGACACCTGCCTCTTTCATAGAGAGTTCAGTGGCAGAGATTAAAAAGAAGGTGGGGCGCGAGAATGTAATTTTAGGACTCTCCGGAGGGGTGGACTCCTCTGTAGCAGCAGTTCTTCTCAATAAGGCAATTGGTTCTCAATTAACCTGCATCTTCGTGGATACAGGGCTCCTTAGAAAAGATGAGTTTACCTCAGTACTTGCCTCCTATAAAGATATGGGACTTAATGTCATCGGAGTCGATGCTTCAGATAATTTTCTAAATGCACTTGAGGGGATTACCGATCCTGAACAGAAAAGAAAAGCTATTGGGAGAACCTTTATTGAGATCTTCGATGCCGAAGCTGCAAAGATAAAGGATGCCTCTTGGCTCGCTCAGGGGACTATTTATCCCGATGTGATAGAGTCTGTTTCAGTTAAAGGCCCCTCTGCTACCATTAAATCACACCATAATGTGGGTGGGCTTCCAGATGAGATGAAACTAAAAATCATTGAACCCCTAAGGACACTCTTTAAAGATGAAGTGCGCCGTGTGGGGCGTTCTCTTGGGATAAAAGATGAGCTTATCTCTCGTCATCCATTCCCCGGTCCAGGTCTTGCCATAAGGCTTATCGGGGAGATTACTCGTGAAAAATTGGCAATATTGCGCGAAGCAGATGATATCTATATCCGCTCTCTTCGTAATACACCCGCCTCTGAATACCTCCTTGCGACCCAGTCCAAAGCTCTTGCAACCGGAGAGAACCCCTCTCTATACAATGCAGTTTGGCAGGCAGGGGCTATTCTGCTCCCTATCCGCAGTGTCGGGGTAATGGGGGACGAAAGGACCTATGATTACACCATTGCACTTCGTGCAGTTATCTCCACAGATGGAATGACCGCAGACTGGGTTCATCTCCCTTACGACTTCCTTGCAAAAGTCTCTAATGATATAATTAATAAAGTCAAAGGAGTAAACCGAGTAGTTTACGACATCTCCTCCAAACCCCCCGCTACCATTGAGTGGGAGTAGGAGTTAGGAATTAATTATAGATTAAGAGCTATTTCGGCTTTAATATTAAGTGTTTGACAAATAGAGCGGGCAATGCGTAATGTCGGATCTGCTCTGCCACTTAAATAGTCACTAATACGAGAGGGGGATACTCCAATACGAGTAGCAAGTTCTTGTTTAGCCATATTTTCTTCCTCAAGTCTTAAAGCTATAACTTCGCTAAAAGTGGGCTTGGTTATAGGAAAATGCAATTGCTCATACTCCTCTACAATATCTGACATCAAACAAAGTTCCACGCTATGTGGATCAGAAATAGGGGTCTCTTCATTAACTATTGCAAGTAACTCTTCTACTCTCAATAGAGCTGCATTATATAATTCAGGTGTTATCTCTTGTCTCATATACTAAATGGTATTACAGTTAATTTTTGTATATTGTGCATGTGTACCAATAAAACGGATGTAAATACGACTTATTTTAAAATGTATTATCACAACTAAACGAAAGGTGTTACCTTTAATATTAAAAACATAACGCTGATTACCAACACTATCCACACTGTTAAAATCTTTTTTTATATCAGCATAACACTTCCATTCCGCATTTTTAGCAGTGTCATACCACTGCCCTATTGCTATTTCTGACTGTGGATATGCTTCATAAAATTCACGCAAGGTTTTATGAGAAATAATGTGCATTATATCTTCTTATATTAGCTACAAAGATATAATATATTTTTGAAATACAGAAATATTATCAATATTTATCCCTAATAATTTTGAATTACAAAATTATTACCCTCTTTTACCATGTATGTACCTCCAAACACATTCGTGCATTATGATACGGGCATTTCCAGAAGCCGGCTTTGTCGTCATTTCTATTTATATTACTTTGTAGGTATAAAGCTCATTATAAACTCCCATCTTTTAATACCCCAATCTGTCTCATTCCAAACATCGTGTCCCCTTTTAGGAAATACTATATATTGTTTTTTACTCTTGATATTATTGTATGCAGCAAAATTTGTATGTGGAGGACAGACCTCATCCTGAAGACCGAATGCCATTAATATAGGGCATTTAATACGACCTGTCAGATTTTTAAGGTCAAAGTAAGAGAGAGTTGTATATAGCTCTTTATCAGATATATTTAGTTTTTTCTGCGCCTCAACTATTACCCTATATGGCCATTTCACTATCTGGAAATAATCAGGAAAATCGGAGAGGAAAGGGACATCGGGTGCTCCCGCTTTTATTCTATCATCCAATGCACAAGCTGCCAATGTAAATGCCCCACCTTGAGAACCACCCTGTGCAAATATAAGCTCCTTATCCACCTTCTCCCTTGAAGAGAGGAAATCTAACCCCCTGATAAGATCCATATAGGCACCTCTATAATAGTAATTGTTTAAATCATCAAGAGAATATGTTATCCACTCCCCATACGTATTTGTAGCCTCATTAAGCCCCTGCCCTCTTGTAGAGAGGACAAATTCCACAAATTCAGGGTTTCCTCCGGGGCACCAAGCCTTGGAGCCGTACCCCATATAGTTTATAATGGTGGGGTAAACCCCTTTGGCTATCGGTTCTGAATAGTATCCCGATATAGTCTCACCACCAAGTGATTTCATCTTAACCAAATAGATATTATTAGTATTTGTGGATTTATCAGGGAGAAAAGTAAGTTCATACTCAGGTGATACGGAAGCTAACTCTTCTTTAGCTCTCTCCCAAAACTCATTAATATCCGGTTGTGCATCATAAGGAGAAATTATCTTTTCAGGCTCATACCCTATATTGAATTTCTTAACTTTTCCACCGGGAACAGAGACCGTTATACGATAGAAACCAGGTTTTAATGGGAAGTTAAATGAAATAACTGAACTATCTCCCACTTTCAATCTTATTTTTTTTGAATAATCCTTAATGGAGACAAACTTATCTGTGGAGAGATTGAGTTTGAGCTCCGAAGTGGTTCTCTTTGTATCATTGTTCTTAACTGCTACTTTTATTGACGCTTTTTCAGGAGAGAAAAAGAGCCAATTATTGTTTGTCTGAACATCGAAGGTGAGAATATTCTCTAAATTGCTTTTAGCAGCATCATCAAATTTCTGTCCATAACTTACTATCGGAAGTATGAACAGAATTAAAAACAGTAATCTTCTCTTAAACATATCAATAATACATTTTAAAATAATTAGTCAATTATAATATTCCCAAATTACAGCACCGAAGCCAATTTTCTAATTTCAGCAAGGCGTTTATTTAACTTGCTGTCGTTCTTGGCTTTCTGGATATTGTACTTTAGCTGAATGCGCATTAAAGAATCTGCAGGCACATTCAAAGCCGCTTCAAACATTAATGCTGTAGGGGTAGTAAGGGGTCGGCGTTCGTTCAGGATATCATTTAGAACCTTATACGAAATTCCCATTTGTTCCGCCAAATGAGTCTGAGAAATACCCCTAAACTCTATTTCATCTTTTAACACTTCACCAGGATGTGTTGGAGTGTATGCATATCCTAAATTACCCATAATGTTCTATTTATAATGTTTTGACAATTCTATTATATTACATATCGTTATAACCGTTTCAGAAAAAACTTTTGTTGTTATAAATTCTATTCGGTACTGATCATTAACACGAACAGATTCCAAACCTTTCTTGTCGCCTCGAAGAGCTTCATAACATAAGCTATTATATCTGTAAAGATCTTCCACGACTGAAACTGACTCCAAAATATCAAGTGTTTTACGATATTTCCTTATTATTTGTGGCTGAAAACGATACTTCTTATCTGTTGTTTTCCCAAATTCGTATAACTCCCGCAAATATTCCTTATCGAACTTTATTTCCATATCAGTTTCTTAATCATGAGCAAATATAGTAATATTTTCAAATAGTCCACAAAAAAAGTGGAATTAAGTATTATTTCTCCCTACCGCATTATCATTTTTGGCTTTCCGGGGATTGTGATAGGGTAATTTTTAGAGTTTCATTGCTTCTGACACCCGGTTTTATCTCTCCATGGAGCAATAAGAAATCCTTTCCACCTTTCATCGGCACCAAAGAGGCACCTGCAAGTGCTGAACCCTCAACACTCTCTGCCACCTCCCAGCTATCCGACTCTGTATCATATATTAAGAGCCTCGAATTAAGTTTGTACGCTACAGGATCTTGAGACAAATATTTTTGAAACTCCTCACGCGCTTTTTTCTCCCCCTCAATATCCCCTTTCTCCGCAAGTTTGGAGGCACGTTGAAGGAGAGCCAATGCCTCGCCAAAGACCTTAACATTCACCCCTCCGAGGCAAAATATCTTATTGTTTTCAAATGCAGCCCCGACTCCGCCTCCCAATGAAATAGGGGCACCCATCTCATCAAAAGGGGTTGCGGCACTACTCCATTTTCCGGTGGATGGGGTATAGACCAATGACTCGGTAGAGACCTTCGGTGCTGCATCACCCATACCTCCCACAAACCCTCCAAAGAGGAACAGAGACTCCTCTCCTCCCCTTTTCTGGACAATGCAGAGGGGTTGGAGCCTCGGTGCTCCGGGGAAAGAAGCCTCCTTTTGCCACTTCGCTCCCCTCTTTTTAAGGTCAATGGAATACATATCAGTCGTGGGAACTCCGTTCATATTCCCCCCAAGCACGTAGAGTCTGTTTCCGATAAGAACTCCGGCACCATTATCGAAGGTAAATGGGAGCTGAGTGAGGGACTCGCTTTTTAACTGCTTTGCACCCCCTTTGCTATTCGCAATAGAGAGCCTATAGACCTTCGAAGAGGCCCCATTGGAATTGCTCCCTCCTGCCACGATTAACCCTTTCGGAGTAGTTACAGTTGCACTATATGCCAATGCCTCAGGGAGTTTCCCCACCTCTTCCCATCTCAGCATCGCCACATCCTTCCGTGCTGCAGGGGTCAATGAGGCAGCAAAAACATTGTCATAGAATTGTTTTTTACCCCCCTTTATCAGAGGTTCCGAAGGGAAATTGCACCCTCCTGCTACGATCAAGGATTCCCCCAAAACCCCTGCGGAGAAGGAAGAGACCCCTTGTGAAAAAGAGGCATCACTTGGCACCCCATCCATTTTTTGGGTTATTGTCTTAAACCTCTCTTGGGGGAAGAAATCCATCAATGGAATAGCTTGAAAGGTCATCATTGCCACACTGCTCTCATAGAGGATTCCGATTGTCTTATTGTCAATCATTGTCAGACAAGAGTAGCCCCAGTTTTCTCCCTCGTCAAGCAAAATTTGATGCTCAGGGAGCCACGAAGAGCCACCATCCAAGGAGATTTTTATTGTAATATTGTAACGCCCTTTGACGGTATTGGGATTTGAGAAAATCAACAAATCGCGTCCGAGAATATTCTCATCCCCCCTTACGGAGATCAGGCTCGCCATACAGACAGGCTCCTGGAGCAGAGAACGGGACGAAGGGTGTTCTGTCCAGTTTTTACCCAAGTCCTTAGTAACTGACACAGCGCGACTTCCGCCACGATTGTCCCTCATATTCAACATAAGAGAGCCATCAGGAAGCTCTGCCACCTGCGACTCTGTGGTATTGGTCCTTGCAAGATTATGGATAGCCCACTTCTCGCCACCATCTTTACTATACATTATACCTGCATTGGGAACTCTCGTAGAATCAATGAATTGGATCGGGAAAACAAGCGTCCCGTCCTGCATACTTATCCCCATACCTGGCCCTTGAAGAAGAAAATACCAGCTCGGGTCCTTAACCATTGAGGTAATATTGATAGGTGCGGAAAAACTCTTGCCGTCATCATCACTGCAAGCCAAGACCAATTGGGCAGTCTCATTTTTAGTAATTCCTGGCATGGAGTTCCACCAAGCCATATTGTTCCCCATTCCATGAGTCCAAGCAGCGATGATCCAAACCTTATTGGTCTTTCTATCTACAAGAATTGCAGGGTCCCCCACCCCATTCTGGGCAGAAGGGAGCCCTCCGTCATTGCCAAAAGTGAGAGGAATAGTCATCTTCTCCCAGGTTTTTCCCCCGTCAGTGCTACGACTAAGCCCTATATCGATATGCTCCTGCAAATCCTTGCTACTATTATACCTTACATCATAAACCGCAAGGAGCGTCCCATTATTGGTAGTAACCACTCCGGGGATTCTAAAGGCAACGGAGCCTCCATCACCGGCATGCCTCACCCCTACCCCCATACGATGAACAATGTTTGGAGCTGTTACCCTCTCAATAGGGGCTTTTACCCCACCATCCACTAAAACCTTCTCCACCCGACAAGCAACTTTCTCAATAAGAGGGGCCTCAGGCTTCATTTTAATACTTACCCAAAAATAATTGACCCCCGGGAAGAGTTCCTGACGACTCGTCAGAGTTACCTTAGTGGATACGGGAGAGATTTCGGACTGGAGTACTGAGTATGAACGGTTAGCGGTAAGGGTTCCATTTGGTGTCGTAAAAGAGAGATAGTTAATGGGGAAAAAGCGTTTCTGTCCCCTCTTCTCTGCCCCCTCACTACCTGAATAGTAGAGTTTTATAGATTCGATTTTAGAGATATCTGTTGGGGCGTCGAAAGTCAATTCCACAGCCTCAAAGAGCTTGGTCGATTTGGCATCTATTCTTAAATAGAAAAGTATATTGTCCTCTCTCTCAATGAGAATCGGGTATCTTGGTTCATAAACAGAGAGCGTATCTGCACCCCAAAGATTATTTATAAAAATCAGGAGTGTAAAAAGTGATAAAAAAACTTTTTTCATGGTTATTTGGGTTTAAAATTTATTTCTTTGTAATATTCTCGGCTACTTTTCTAATTAACTCTAATCTCGCCTCACGGCTGGTCCATGCAATATGTGGCGAGAGAATAAGTTTCTCGGGGTTATTCAGCGACTTAATATATGGGTGGTTTTCCGGTAATGGTTCCACCTCGAAAACATCTATTGCGGCAGCGGCTATCAAGCCATCATTCAATGCCCTTACCAAATCCCCCTCATTTATAATCCCTCCGCGCCCCACATTCACAATATAACCTGTCGGTTTCATAAGGGAGAGCTTCTGGTATGTAATAAGATTCTTCGTCACAGCATTAAGTGGGGCATTTATCGAAACCACATCACTCTCACTTAGTAACTGCTCAATGGGAATCGATGGATATTTAGAACAATGAGATGTCCCTGAAGTGGAAAAATAAGAGACCTCCATTCCAAAAGCAGTGGCTATCTCCGAAACCCTCTGCCCAATATTCCCCATACCGATAACCCCAAGTCTCTTCCCTTTAAGTTCGAAAAAGGGTCTGGATATATCCGTAAACATACCACTACGACTATAATCGCCCGACTTAACGACCTTATCAAAATAGATAGAATGACCCACGAGATTCAGAATGTGCATAATGGTAACCTGGGCCACACTCTCCGTAGAGTACCCTGCCACATTCCTAACCGGAATCCCCTTAGAAGCAGCATACTCGGAGTCCACATTATTGGTCCCCGTGGCCGCCACACATATCAATTTAAGTTTAGGAGCTACATCTATATGCTCTCTCTTTATCACCACCTTATTAGTAATCACCACATCAGCATTCACTATCCTCTCCATCACCTCATCTGGCATTGTCGCACCATAAACCACCAAATCCCCCGCTTTTTCAATCGGATCCAGAGAGACATCCCTCCCCACCGTATCCGCATCAAGAAATACTATTCTCATCTTTTT
>CAZXOP010000045.1:0-13632 GCA_964642235.1 uncultured Muribaculaceae bacterium | reverse complement strand
ATAGGTTTAACATCGATCTGAGAACCGGGCAAGAAGGCCTCGATTCCGAATACATCGACTATCATACCCCCCTTAGTGCGGCATTTAACATACCCTTTAACCACTTCGTCTTTTTCGAAAGCCTCATTTACTCTATCCCATGAACGGAGTGAATGTGCTTTTCTGTGTGAAAGGATAAGCTGTCCTTTCTTATCTTCGGTAGTTTCAACATAAACTTCCACTTTATCACCCACTTTAAGATCAGGGGTATAACGGAACTCTGCAATGTTGATAACACCTTCGCTCTTGTAACCGATATTTACAAGAACTTCTCTTTTGTTCATTGCCATCACAACACCCTCTACTACGTCATTTTCGATAACTTTAGAAAGTGTCTGATTATAACTCTCTTCTACAACACTCTTGTCGAGGTCGTATTCAGCATCTTGTTCAAAAGCATCCCAGTCAAATTTGTCAACAGGGATAGATGCATTGCTTTTTCTTTTTTTAGTGGCGTCCACGATCGCGGGGGCTTCTTCGACATAAGCCTCGAGGGACTCCTCTTCTTTGCGGATTTTAGGCACTACTACCTCTTCCACTTCGATGATTTCTTTTTCTTTTGTCATAATAATTAATTTACAAACAAGTAGTTAGACTTTATTGATAATTCCTTTCGGAAAGGGTGCAAAAGTAGTTACTATTTCTTTGATTTCAAAATAAAATTCACCTAACTAAAACAAGCTTATCAATTTTATATATCTTTGTCCATCATAGAGGTAATAAACATGAATAGATCTTCATCTAAGTTTACAAAAAATTTCTGGGTAGCCATCGTAATGGAGTTCTTCGAAAGAGGTTCATACTACGGAATGATGTCAATCCTATCGGTATTTCTCATCCTCGGAATTGACTCCGGAGGGATGGGTTTCAGCAAAGAACAGGTTGGAGCAATCCTCGGTACCATCCCCCCACTTCTCTATTTCCTTCCAATAGTCGCAGGAGCAATCGCAGATAGGTACGGCTACCGCAATACCCTCTTCTTCGCATTCTCCTGCATGATAGTTGGTTATGGCCTAACCGGAATCTTCTCCACAAGGCACTTCGCCGGTCTCCCTTCGAGCTATGGAATAATCTTCTCCTCACTCGTGATAATGGCACTTGGTGCAGGTTTTTTCAAACCTGTAATTTCAGGGACAATAGCCAAGAACACCAATGAAAAGAACTCCGGGCTCGGCTTCGGAATATTCTACTGGTCAATAAACCTCGGTGCTTTCCTTTTCCCTTTAATCCTTATCCCATATCTAAAACAATACTCCTACAGTTATATCTTCTTCCTCTCTGCCTCGATTTCGATTCTTCTCCTTCTAATCAATACTTTTATATACCGTGAACCAAAACTTATAGGAGAGCAGCTTGGAAAAAACGCTCCCAAGAATACCAAAACCATTGCTCAAGTCTTTAAGGAGATGTTTCTGGTTATAAAAGACTGGAGATTCCTTATAATGGTACTCCTCTATTCCATCTTCTGGATTCTCTATTTTCAGATGTATGGCACCGTTCTCTGGTATGTAAACGAGTACCTCGATATGACACCCGTAAACAATGCCGTAAACTCCTTCCTATCACTATTCATAGAGAACCCTTCATGGCACTTCGATGTGGAGCATGTGACAGTAGTAACAGCAGGAGTTATAATCCTACTTCAACTCTTTGTTTCCAAAATAGTTCAGAGAACTCCGGCTCTCCCCACTATGATAGTCGGAATAGGATTCGGAGTACTTGGAATGGTAATTCTCTCCATTTCACAGTCGGCATGGCTCTTTATAGCCGGTATCATAACCTTTACTCTTGGAGAGATGACAGCTCACCCTAAATACAACTCCTATGTCGGAATGATTGCACCTCCCGATAAGAAGGCTCTCTACATGGGTTATGCTTTCCTTTATGGAGTAATAGGGAGCAGTGTCGGAGGATTTATGGGTGCTGCACTCTATGTAAAATATGTGGAGGAACTACAGAGTCCCTCCACATTCTTCCTCATTTTCGCCTCCCTTGGAGCCGTAAGTATGATAGCACTTGCACTTTATAATAAATTTATTGCTCCCAAAAAAGCTCCCCTTTAACCCTCTCTATCCGCGCTTCTGTTGACTTCTTGTCACTATCAGATAGTTTTTTAGAGAGGAAAAGCTTATAATAATGTAGAGCTTCCTTATAGTTCTTCATCAACTCATAACAATACCCAATAGAGACAAGAGCAGAATGATAGGATGGATTAAAAGTTAGAGAGTTTTTATAACTATCTATAGCTTTTTCATATTGCATAGTATTATAGTAGCCGAGAGCATACCCCACATACACCTTATGTAGCATAACACTATCTTGAGCTAACATCTTAATAGCTTTATCATATAGTCTCTTTGACTCATCGAACTTATATTGTTTCCAACCCTTTGATGCTGCATAATAATAGACCAAATCTACCTTAGAGGAGTCAATCTGATAGGCTTTCTTAAAAACGGTATCAGCTTCATATTTTTTTTCCAATAAAAAATAGTTCATCCCTAAATAATAATAGACATCATAAGATTCATACCCTAAGGATATTAGTTTGTTAAAAATATTCGATGACTTAACATAGTTTTTTTTAAGATAAAGAGTGACTCCATAAATTTTATTAATTACTATATTGTCAGGCACTTCTAATAAATATTTTTCAACCAGTCCGATTACTTCATCATACCTTTTTTCAGCAAGCAAAATAGCTGATTTATTATTTATAATATTTTCGTTAAAAGGGCTAATTTCAAGACACTTATCATAATATACAAGTGCGGAATCCCTCATTCCCATAACATTATAACTATTCCCAACAAGCGACAATAGAGGGAGAGAACTCCCATTATTAGATATTAAACTCTTTGCCTCAGCTATAGAGCTTTTATAGTCTTCCATTCTATAAAGAAGATAACTTTTCTGAATAGTAAAATAGCTATTACTTTGATTTGCAGCCGAGAGAAGTGCATAACAAGCTAATGCGTCCTCTAAGTCTCCATTTAGAGAATAGCACTCTGCAAGTTCAGAATACATTTCGAAATCTAATCCGTCCGCAATATTTGAATAGAGGGTGTTATATTGATGCAGAGAGCGCACAGCCTCCTCATAATGATACATTTTCTTTAAGCAATTAACTCTCTGTATATAAAGCGTCCTAATTTCTTCTTTCAAAAGTGAATTATCCCTTAATTTGGTGTCTATTAATAGGATTGCTCCTTGATAATCAGAATTTCTCATCAAGAGTTTTATATCACCTTTCTGGGCGCCGAGGTTTAAGGAAATTATACAGATAGTTAATGTTAAGAAAAACCTCATTACTTTAACATAAAAATGATCGGAAAATTATAAATTACACTAACGGGTTTCCCTTTCTGTTTTCCCGGAGTCCATTTAGGAGAGAGTTTTACCACCCTTACAGCCTCAGCGTCCAACTCCTTGGAAACACCTCTTAATACCTTCACATTAGAGACTGCTCCATCGCTGTTTACAGTGAATTGAAGCGTTACTCTTCCCTGAACATTCTTCTTGAAAGCCTCAGCAGGATAGACCAACTGCTCATTTACCCATGTGGAAAAACTATTAGCATCACCACCATTAAAGGTAGGCTTTTCTTCAACAATTGCAAAAGGGATAGGTTCATCCTTTTCCTGAGGAACGGCAACTTCTACAATAGCCTCCTCCTTAGGAGTAGGGACTTCAATAGCACTTTTCTCCTCAAAGATAGCACTATTTTCAGAAATTTGAGTAACTTTGGCTGATGAAATCTCGTTAAACTTAGCAGAGACTTTCGGGGTGGCAAATGCCGATAGAGCCAAAAATGCCAGAGGGAGAGCATAAGCAAACTTTGCATACCCCCATTTGTTTGATTTTTCTTTTAACATCATAGTAATTCTGTTTTTTAACTTACTGTGGTTAAAGCTGTTGGCCATCGAGTAGAGACGCTGTCCAACAGCTTTTTTAATTAATAATAATTGATATTGTTTTGCATCGATGCCTGAATTAATAACCGATTCATCAGCTTTATACTCGTGTACTTGCTGCAGAGAGTGCTTTAGTAGCCACGAAGCCGGATTGAACCATTGAAATATAATAAACAAATCTATAAGAATTAGATCCCATGAGTCCCTCCCCTTAATATGAGAAATTTCATGAATTAATATCTCTCTCCCATCCTCTTCCAAATCAGACTCTGAAATAACAATATAATTCATCCAACTAAAAGGGGCAGACTCCCCACGATGTCGCACCAAATGTATCCTACCACTATACCCTACCCTCTTCTTGCACCCCTCAAGCAGTTCTAAATACCCCTCTTCCTTCGCAGAGAGACCCTTGGCAGAGCATAGATCACTCTTCTTAGGGAGTATGAAAAAGAACAATTTTAAATAAGCGTAGAGATATTTTACCGCAAAGAACAATGCACAAAAAAGATATACCCTCATAATCCAAAGCACCACCACCGGTAAAAGAGAGACCTCCCCTCCTGAGGCAATACCCGAAATAGTTAAACTTCCCCCCTCCGCATGACCTTCCGCCGTCCGAAAAAGAGATTGGAGGGAATTAAGATCAATCAATGGAAGAATAAGAGAAAATGGGATAATAAGGAGTAAAGTTATCCTATTGAATTTATGAAAAGTATCTCTGCTGAAAATCAAATTATTGAATATTAAAAAAACAACTGACAATAAAGAGACCTTTATAATATAGACCATTATTGCTCCCATACTCTATTGCTTTTTTTCTATGATTTCGATAAGTTTTTTTAACTCCTCAACGGAGAGATTCTCCTCCTCCACCAATGAGGAGACAGCACTAAATGGGGAATTATTGTAATATTTCCCAATAAAAGATTTCAATGACTCATTCTTAAACTGCTCACTACTTACGACTGCATAATACTGATATGTATTCCCGAAAGAGTTATGGGATAACAACCCTTTCTCCTCCAACCCCCTCACAATAGTGGAAAGAGTATTAAAGTGGGGTTTGGGTTCATCATAAAAATCGAGTAACTCCCTTACGAAAAGTGCCCCTTTTTCCCAGAAGAAGTTCATCAACTCCTCCTCTTTTGCTGTTAATTTATAATTAATCTTTGTACTCATATCTTACTATTTTTAGTAATTACGAAACAAAGATAACTATATTTTTTAGTTATGCAACTATTTTTATTAGTTTATAGAGAAAATCTTAAACCTGCCTGCATGGTAAAATTAAAAGGATGCATTGTTCTTATGGTAGATAGAGGGGTTTTGGCCGCGAAGAAATAGTCAATCCCCGGTTCAAAGAAAATGGCAGTAACATGGGAAAAAGAGTATTGTAACCCCACTACCCCTTTTAAGGAGAATTGAACAGGAAACTCTTTGGTCTTCACCAAATCAAAATACTTCATAGAGTCTTTGATTACTAAATGCTCCCCTTTATAAGAATAAGAGATAGGGATATCTATCGCTCCACCTAAAGAGATATAAGATGAGAATGATTTGTTTGAATAGAAAGAAAACCCTAATCTGACAGGAACCCCCACATAAAGAAGGGAGTATTTTCCAAGTTGATTACCATCATTACTATTATTAATTATAGAGGTACTCAATGATGTTAATGAGACTCCGCTCTCCCAATAAGCCGTACTCCCTAAACCACCTCTTATAAAGAGTCCAAATGAGATGGGGACCTTAAAATTATAATTATAATCAATAAAGGAGTTACTCAAAGCATCAAATTGGGATATATTCCTACCATTAATAGATGCCAATGCAGATATTGCAGGGGGAGAATAGAATGGAGATGCGTTCTCTGACATAGAATAGAGCAGATTATTTGCAGATGAGGTATTTGGATTAGAGAGCCCTCCGGCAAAAGCTAAAGCAATACCCCCACCCTTTTTTGCAGGTATCGGTTCGTCAATTAATTCTCCCCAAGAAAAATCATTTACCACACCCTCTTTATTATCCCCTCTCCTCTCCTCTTTTTTAGGCTCTGAACTAACTACTTCATTTACAATGGCTTTATCCTCAACAACCTCTATATCATCATTTTTGGTCTGATTAATTATCTCCTTTTGGATAAGTACCTCATAATCTGAAACAATATCAGAACTCTTGGAAATAGTCCTACTCTTATTAGGGTCGGTAACCACCGCCATTAGAGTAGTTTTATCGGAATTAGAAGAATCAGAAGAAGAAACTGTCGGGGGTGTTACCACGGCTACAGATGGTTTCACATCGTTAACATTGAAATAGACCTTATTTACTACAAATAATCCCAAAAGTGCTACAATCGAGGCTGCTGCTGCAAAATAGTAGCGATACCTCACCCTTGAGATCTTCTTAACCTCTAATTCGATCTTAGACCACTCCTCCCCCCCGACAGGTTCTGAGTAATTAGAGACCTTCTCCTTTAAAGCCTTAATCCATTTTTCCTCACCGTTGCTCATATTCTTTTATCTTTTGCGCGAGCGTACACTTTGCTCTGTAAAGCTGTGACGACGAACTTTTTTCATTAATACCTAATATTTCTGCTATCTGTTTATGCGACATATCTTCGAAAACAAATAGATTGAAAACTGTCCTATATCCGACAGGGAGTTCCGATATAAACTTCATTAATACCGATTCAGGAACCCTCGATACCGATTTTTCTAAATCATCGTCTGATAATATCTTTAAATTATCATCCATAACCATACTCTCTCTCATCAAATCTTTCTTCCTAAGGTATTGGAGACAGGTATTAATCATTATTCGTTCAGTCCAAGCTCTCAAAGAACCCTCACCTCTATCCGTAAACTTATCCAACGAGTTGTAGGCTTGAATAAAACCATCATGCATAATATCTTGGGCGATATCTCTCCTCCCACAATATCGAATACATAAGGAAAGCATCCTTCCTCCGTAACTCTCATATATATGTTTTAATTGGTCAAGCTTGTTCATTCGGACATCTCCGTATATTACAAATGCAAAAGTCGCAAAAATACTGCATAAAAACATTATCTTTGACGCAGTAAAAAGCAGACATCTGCATTTACTTAGTATAAGTATAATTTTTAAGAAATATGAAACAGATTAAAACACTTGTAATTACGGCTATATCTGCCTTATTAGTCCTTTCATCTTGTAGTAATTTCAATAGCAATCAAAATGATAACTACATGATGAACTCAGGTACTATCCTTCTCTCTAATCCTATTCCGGAAGAGGTAACCGGTACGCACCCTTTCTATATTGTAACCGATGACTCGCTTGTTTTCATTCCGCAGAACACGCTTCAATATACAGATGGTACCAAATACGATCCTAAGGATGGGAACAGAATTATATTTTACTACCAGGATATACCCACAGCTGCAGAAACGCGAGTAACAACAACAGGGAAAAAGTATAAAATGATCTCCCTTGCGCAGCTTGGTGATATTAAAACATCAGAAATGGTTCGATTGGATCCTGATAAGTTAGTAAATGACAGAGTAGAACCCCTATTAGTATGGTATTGTGGTGGTGTGTTTAACACTAAACGCTATGTGACCATTAAATTTTCTTATCTCGGATATAACCTAAAAGAATTCCCACACGATAACTACTTGGTTATTGACAGTACCGAAGAGAACCATATAGAAGATGGATATTTTAAAGTAACATTCCGTCATGACCCTAAGAAAGACCATACAGCATACACTTATACAGGCTTTGCCTCTTTCGAGATACCTGAAGAGTGTACAGCAGAAGGTATTAAAGGACTTATGATTAGTTTTAACTCCCCTGCAGAAGGGAAGAGAGATTTTAAGGTTAAGTACTAATGACCTTTATTAAGGTATTCAGTCTGAATATCTGTTAAACGGTCAATAGAGACTCCCCAAGAAGATAGTTTCATTTGAGCCACGCGGTTATCTATTTCCTCAGGCACATTGACTATTTTGTTGGGGATTTTCTTATTCTCCTGAACTAAATATCTTGCACTAAGGGCTTGAATAGCGAAACTCATATCCATAATCTCAGCAGGGTGACCATCACCTGAAGCTAAGTTCACAAGACGACCCTCTGCCAAAATATAGATATTACGCCCATTACTCATTTTATAACCCATGATATTCTCCCTTGCGACCCAAGATGAGAGGGCAATTTTCGATACCCCTGCCACATCCACCTCACAGTCGAAATGTCCCGCATTACAACAGATAGCACCATCCTTCATACTCATAAAATGCCTCTCGACTATAACATCGCGGCACCCTGTAACAGTTACAAAAATCTCCCCTATCGGTGCAGCCTCATCCATAGTCATAACCTTAAACCCATCCATAACAGCCTCAATAGCCTTAACAGGGTCTATCTCAGTAACTATCACCGAAGCACCAAGTCCCTTTGCCCTCATTGCTACCCCTTTTCCACACCATCCATACCCTGCTACCACTACATTTTTCCCTGCTGCAATAAGGTTTGTCGTTCTGTTTATTCCATCCCAGACAGATTGTCCTGTACCATAACGATTATCAAAAAGGTATTTACATTTAGCATTATTGACTAAAACCATCGGAAAAGCGAGTCGCCCCTCCCTTGCCATAGCCTCTAACCTCATAATACCTGTAGTCGTCTCCTCACACCCCCCAATCACATTTTTAAGTAGAGAAGGGTATTCAGAATGGATGAGGTTAACTAAATCTCCCCCATCATCTATAATAATATTAGGACCCACCTCTATTACCCGTTTAAGGTGATTATAATACTCCTCTGTGGTAGCCCCATGCCAAGCAAAAACATTGAGTCCATAATGTGCAAGTGCCGCCGCCACATCATCTTGTGTGGAGAGCGGATTACTTCCGGTAACATACATCTCAGCACCACCGGAGGCCAAAACTTTACAGAGATAGGCAGTTTTTGCCTCTAAATGAATCGAAAGGGCCACTTTTAGTCCCTTAAAAGGGAGCTCCTCCTTAAACTCTTTTTCAATAGACCTAAGCAGAGGCATATTAGAGATAACCCACTCTATCTTTCTTACTCCACTCTCCCAAAGAGACAAATCCCGTATTTCAAAACTCATAATTATTTCATTTTTCTACGTGTAAATAATATCCATGCCGCAATAACGGAAATAAGCATAACTCCCGTCAAAATAACGAAGTTCCAATACTTCCACCCCCCCACTGCCGGTAAATCTACGTTCATCCCATAAATAGAGGCTATCAGAGTAGGAGGCATAAGCAGAAGTGAGACAAAGGTGAAAATTCTCATCATCTTATTCTGCTCGAGGTTAATAAGACCTATTATCGTATTCTGAAGATAGTCAAGACGTTCAAAACTAAAATTAGTATGATTAATGAGCGAGACTATATCCCTGTTTAGAATAGTTATCTTACTATAAATATCTCTTGGGAACTTATCGCTCTTTAGCATAGCCGATAACATCCTCTGTTTATCGACAGCATTCTCACGAACCATCATGGTATTCTCCTGTAACTGATTTATATCGAGAAGAAAGTCCTCGTTAACATCCTGTCCCGTACTAACTTTTTTCGAATAATTATCTATCTCTTTTGACATTAACTCTATCATATCCGCATCGAGGTCCACCCTGTTTTCAAGAAGTCCCACAAATACATGGTAGCCTGTAGGATAAAGTTTATGATTAATTTGAATACGCCTCTGGATATCGTGGAATGTTTTAAGTGATACATGCCTTATAGAGACCAAAATACCCTCGCAAAGGATAAAGGAGACTGACTCAGTACTGTAATCATCAGGTCCGGGAATCAAGAAGTTAGTATTCGCGAAAATGGTAGTATCAGTTTCAGAGTATCGAGATGAACTCTCGATCTCCTCCGCCTGCGCCCTACTCTGTAATGTGGTATTCAAAAACTCTTCGACAGCTCTCTTCTCCTCGCCTGATGGAGAGAAGAGGTCAATCCACAAAACTTCGTCAAACCCTAATTCATCGAGATAACTTACAGAATCAGCAGTGGTTATTAGTCCCTTATCTTTATAGTAAATTTCTATCATTTATGAGTCTTTTTAATGGTTAATAATTCTTTTGCTTAAATGGAGCTTAAAAGAATTACCATCGGACTCGGAACTTAGAAGGATCAAAAGCCATTTCCAAAAAGAGTGAAACGGATTCCTTTTTTTCAGGGGTTAATTTATATGAGATATTATTTGAAAGATAATCTATTGCCAAATCAGATGAGAAGTTATGACTAATGCTCTTTACACTCTCTTTCAGATGCAAAACTCCATATCCGAGGGCTTCATTAAAATTCTTTAAAAATGCCGTATCCAACTCTTTATTAGTCATCCAACAAGCGAAAACGAAAGGTTTACCAGTGAAGCTAATCCACTCAAACGCCAAATCATAACAGAACTCAAATTCAGATGAGTGTGACAATGCCTTATCTCCGATAAGTAGAGTTGGACGTGAGGGGTCAATACCATCTTTTTCAAAATCAAAGGCACCATATTTGAAGGTGCTATGCCAATAATTCTCGGCAAGAAGCTGCAGCAGAAGCCCTGAAGTGCGCGAGTCCTTATCGAGTAGCACCTCTTCTATCTCCGTAAGTGGAACAGGGGAGCAGAGCAATACAGATGCAACAGCACCCTCTGCACTAATACAGAAGTCTGATACAATTTTTAATCTATCTGAGAGGGGAAGAGTGGCTATTGGAACGATTCCAAGGTCAATATCACCTTGAAGAAGTTTATCTGCTGCCGAGGAGGGAGTACAGGGCACTAACTCTATCTGTTCCTTCACAGAAGAGTGCGTCAACCCATAGACAAAGGGTATCGTGTTTAGATACTCTATTGCAGCAACTCGAACCAGCATTATCGTCCATTTTCAACAATTAATTTTTTAAAGCGACACAAAGATAAGACAAATATTTAAGAAACAAGGTGCTCAATCAATATTTTTAACCCTATTAAAACCAACACCACACCCCCGATAAGTTCTGAACGTTGCCCCGCCTTACCACTTAGTCTCTTACCACTCAAAAGACCTAACAGAGAGGCAAGTGCAGATAATAGAAGAATCATACTCATAGATACCCCCACCTTTAATGAAGAGAGGTGAATCATTGCCAAAGAGATACCGACTGCAAGAGCATCTATACTGGTGGCAATAGAGATAAAAACAAGACTCTTATTGTTAGTGAGATCTAGAGAGGTCTCCTTCTCATCACACTTATCAGGCTTTAGGCTCCCATATATCATTCTTCCCCCAATATACCCCAAAAGAATGAAAGCCACCCAATGATCAAAAGGTTCTATATAATTTGCAAAACTCGCCCCTAATCCCCACCCAAAAAAGGCAAATCCCGCTTGAAAAAGGGCAAAGGCAGATATAATCTTAACTCTCTGCATAAGAGTAGGTTTCTCCTTTAAACAGATACCACCTGAAAGTGAGATGGCAAAAGTATCAAAACAGAGTCCTACCGAGAGCAGAAATAGTTCTAAATAACTCATTATTAATTACTACTTTTTTTAACCCTAAAGAGCCACATTCCAAAAAATGTAAAGAGCCCATTAACAATTAGTAAAGTAAATCCAAGATCAAATCCAATAAATTTCTTCCCTAAAGAATTAATAATAAAACAGAGAAGAGGAGCAGCTACTGCGATAAAAGGGGTAGCCCCATCTTTAACCTTATGCTTAGTAAGAATACCGAAGAAAAAGAGACCTAAAAGGGGACCATAAGTATATGAACCCAACTTATAGACCAGATTAATCACAGCATCATTACTTACTAAAAAGAGTATTATCACAATAACTAAAAAGACCAAAGCAAATCCTGCTTGCACCCACTGTCTAATATAAGTTTTTCTCTTCTCATCGAGGTCTTTTCTCTTATTAAAACCGAGGAAATCGACACAAAACGAAGTGGTTAAAGAGGTCATAGCAGCACCTGCACTGGGATATGAGGAGGAGATAAGTCCTATAAGGAAAAAGACCCCTACCCCTACTCCCAAATATTGAGATGCAATAGTTGGAAAAATCTGGTCTGTTTTAGTCAATCCCATAGCAGCCATTCCCCCCTTATTGGTAACATAAACAGCAAGCAAAGCCCCTAAAAGCAGAAAGAAAAAGTTCACAACCATTATTATAATAGCGGTAGTGTACATGTTTTTCTGAGCAGAAGGGAGATTTTTACATGCTAAACTCTTTTGCATCATCCCCTGATCCAACCCTGTCATAGCAGTAGAGATAAAAATACCTGCAAAAAGCTGTTTTACAGCATTAGTACTCCTCCCCCAATCCCAATCAAACAGAGAGGAAAAACGGCTCCCTTCAATTGCAGGATTTTCAGCAGCAGCCACCGAGCTACACATGGTGCCGAAGCTCCATCCCATATCTTTGCAGATAAACCAAATAGTTAGAAATACTGCAAGGAGAATAAAAGTGGTCTGAAGTACATCGGTCCAGATAATAGTCTTAACCCCACCCTTGAAAGTATAGAGATAGAGGAGAAGAAGAAAAATAATAGTTACGATGGTAAAGATGGTGAGATTAGAGGCCGAGCCAAAAGTTCCTTTCGGAATAAATGTCATAAAGACAATAATTACCACAAAAATCCTTACGGCAGCCCCTAATATTCGAGAAATCATAAATGCAGTAGTACCTGTTGCATAAGTTTTTTTACCAAATCTATCCTCTAGGTATGAGTAGATGGTTGTTAGATTAAGTTTATAGTAAACAGGTAATAAAACCTGGGCAATTATGATATAACCCAAAAAGAAGCCGAATATCAACGGCATATAATAAAAATTCTGCGCCATAACATTACCCGGCACAGAGATAAATGTAACCCCCGATATTGAGGCACCGACCATACCATAAGCAACTATTGGCCATGGTGCTTTTCTGTCACCTGAGAAGAATGAGCTACTCCCTGCCTTCCTCGCAGTAAGCCAAGAGATAAAGAAAAGAAGGGCAGTATAAGCAACAAATGCTATTAGAAAAATGGAGAAGGGAAATTCGTGTCTCATAAATTAAAAAATAAGTGGTTGTCTATTAACTATTGATTTTCCGAGAGTTAGCTGATCAGTATATTCAAGATCATCTCCGAATCCTACCCCTCTCGCTATAGAAGTAACTTTCACTCCGGTCGAAGCAAGCAGACGGCAAATATAGAAAGCTGTGGTCTCCCCCTCCATACCGGTACTAAGAGCCATAATAACCTCCTTTATCTCCTCTCTCTGCACACGCTCTTTTAACTGATTAATGGGTAAATCATCAGGCCCCACCCCATCCATAGGGGAGATTATCCCTCCTAGGACAAAATAAACTCCACGATACTCCTCAGTGGCCTCAATACTCATAACATCTCTGATGCTCTCCACCACACAGAGGAGAGTGTGATCCCTCCGTTTATCGGAGCATAGAGGGCAGAAATCTCCATCAGAAATCATATTACAGAGGGAGCAATACCTTACATTATTACGAAGCTCGATAAAGGAGCGACCGAAATGTTCGACATTCTCCTTAGGCTGCTTTAAAAGATGTAGAGCAAGCCTAAGTGCTGTCTTCTTACCAATACCAGGTAGCGAAGAAAACTGCTCTACTGCCTCTTCGAGTAATCGTGAGTTATAATTCATCTGTTTTCGGAAAAGTAATGATT
>CAZXOP010000044.1:2058-14130 GCA_964642235.1 uncultured Muribaculaceae bacterium | reverse complement strand
AGAAATATAAAATACCATCTGCTTCGTAAAACTGAAGTAGATTATTAATCTCTAACTCAGGGAGCAGAGGAGTTGCTTTGGAAGTCATTTCTATTTTTTTCGTTCCGAAACTTACAGTGCTCCTTTGGGTAAACTCCATATATGAGATGGGAGCTTGTGCTGCCATTACAGGGATAATAGTATTTAAAACATTAACATACTCGCTTATAAGCACCTCATTACCATCTATCTTTATGGTAGTTACACCTGTAGGAGGGGTAAATGAGAGTGATATATCAGGGAGTATAAAATCATACCCAAAGAGTGATACTTTTTTCTCCCCAATCATCCATTTTTTTATAAGTTCTGAGTTTTTAAGAAATGATATATCTACAGATAATTTCTTATTTACAACTTTTCCGGCAAGCAGTACCTCAATAGCGGAGGATTCATATTTCCCCTCGAATGAATACTCTTTATCCCCTTTAGTCTGGATAACTGAACAATTCACATCCACTTCAGGGTAACCAAGGATTATATTTTTTAGAGTAACTTTTACTTTATTCTTATCTAATGCCTTAATCTTCACAGATGCATCTGGATAATCAGTAGTACTCTCTTTTAATGCATTTATAATCAAGCCATCCTCTTCGAGAGCATATTCATCTGAAATAGCATATGTGGGTCCGTTCTTTGAGCAAGAAGAGAACAGAAGAGTCGCTGCCGCAACAAGTGTAAATAATATTTTAATGGTTCTATTCATTATTATCAAATAGTCAATGTCTCACCCTCAGACTTGGCAATTATAACCGCTCCACACATATCTCCGTATGAATTAGTGCACGTCCTTGGCATTTCAACGATTTGGTTAACTGCAAGAATCATTCCAATCCCTTCCAGAGGCAGTCCTGCCACATTTAATACAACAGTCATCATAACCATTCCAGCCATTGGAATACCTGCGGCTCCGACTGCTGCAAGAAGAGAAGTAATAATCATAGAAATTTGCTGCCCAAGGGTTAGATCTATTCCATAAACTTGAGCAATAAACAGTGCTCCTACGCACTCGAAAAGTGCAGTACCATTCATATTTACTGTACATCCGAGCGGTAAAACAAATCCAGCTACTTTACTCGAAATTCCACATTTTTCCTGAGAATCGCGAATGGAGAGAGGTAGAGCTGCGTTTGAAGAGCAGGTGGTAAAAGCAGTGAGTATTGGAACTGACATTTTTTGGATATGCCTCCAAGGGTTTTCCCTTCCAAGGAATCTTACAGTTGCAGGGAGAACAATGAGTCCATGAATTAAGCACCCTCCCCATACCACTAATACAAATAACCCAAGGCTCTGTGCTATTCCTAATAGTTTTTCGGGATCTGCCGCCTCTTTTCCCACCATATTAGCTACTATTGCAAAGACTCCAAGGGGGGTTAATTTGATTATGAACATAGTAATCTTCATGGTTACTTCATAAACTGCCTCGAATAAACCTTTTAAAGTAGCTTGATGTTTCTCTGCCGCCCTCATTGAGAAGATACCAAATACTATTGCAAAAAAGATAATCGGAAGAAGATCTCCTTGCGATAAATCCTCAAAGAGGTTTTCCGGAATGATGTTTATTAATTGTTCAACGATGGAGACCTTCCCTGCAGTAGCAGTGGCTGCAATTCCTTCTGCAGATGGGATGTTGACCCCTACTCCCGGTTTTACAATTTTTACCAAGATTAAACCAATGATAATAGCTATAAGAGTGGTAAAAAGATAGTAGAGGAGGGTTTTTCCCCCTATCCTTCCGATGTCCTTGCTGCTCCCCATACCTGTAACACCTAAGAAGATGGAAGAAAACACAATCGGAATGACAATCATTTTTAAAGCTCTTAGGAAGAGATCTCCTGCCCAGGAGACATAACCGATATACTTTGAAAGAAAAATCCCATAGAGGGCACCAAGGGCGATCCCTATTAAAATCTGCCAGGGGAGAGAGATCTTTGGAAGGCGTAGTTTCATTTTAGTAAGAATTGTTTATTAGGTCTATTAGCTTTTGATTGAATCTGCTCTTTTCAATAAGATCTTCTATAGTAAGATGCATTCTATATCTCCATTTATGTTTTGGATTGGATGGTATATTTATTCTCTCAGAATGAGGATCTTTGGCGCGAATCTCTCCATCTATACTAAGCCAGTCTTGAAGGGGTATAATGGTCAGCATAGAGTTGGTGTTAAGGTGCTGAGTTATTATCTTTTCACAAATCCAAGGTTCACATTTTATGGGAGCCTCTCCTTGTTCTCCAAGTACATTGTTAAAGAACCACTGAGTCCCCTCTCTATCCTCTTCCCACCACCCTCTAATAGTACTTGTATCGTGTGTTCCTGTGGAGCAGACACTCATATAAGGGTAGTGTGACGGGTTAGCAAACCTTAGGTTCGTATCTTTAGGCATCCTCTGAATTTCAAGGGAGAGTATCCTGAGCTCTCTTAGTGTCTCCGGAACGGAGTCGGGAATCATTCCAAGATCTTCAGCACAAGTGAGCATATTAGTGGCCGAGATAAGTTCAGGGAGTTTCTTTATAGCCTGGGCTTTCCAAAACTCATTATGCCTTTTATAGAAGAAGTGGTCATATAGGGCATTATAGCTCCTTTTTTCAGAGTCAGAAAGGTCTTTATATGAGTACGAAAACTGTGATGATATTCTGGGATGGAACTTTCCGCTCTCACGTGTATCTTCAATAAACAATATCTCTGAAACGAGCTTAAAAAGGTTCTCTTTTATCGGTGAATCCTCTCCGTTAAAATATTTTTCTATTTTTCTCTGTGTGTCAAATTCAGGCTTTAGGGTAAAAAAGTCACTCTCTCCACGAGTAAGGAAAGTGTCGATTACATTCTGAGTTTCAGCCCCGAACATCTCCTCAAGCATATAATAACGAATATATGGAGTAGCATGCCTAAAATAGTTAAAGTAGAAACCGAATCCTCTTAACTCCTCTAAGGTATATGGCAGAGCAGGTGAGAAATGCCCCAATAATCCCCTTACCTGTGAAAGGGGTATCTCCCAAATTCTAAAAAAGCCGAGAATATGATCTATTCGGTAAGCATCGAAATAGTCGGTCATCTTGGTAAGCCTATTCCTCCACCAGCTATAGTTATTCTCATCCATTGCAGACCAATTATAGGTGGGGAAGCCCCAATTCTGACCTTCGGCAGAAAAGGCATCCGGAGGTGCTCCTGCCTGTGAATAGAGGTTAAATATATCGGGCTCAGTCCAAGCCTCCACGCTATGTGGAGTAATCCCTATCGGTATATCCCCTTTTATTATGACACCTAAGTTATGAGCATAATTTACAGCTTCTGAGAGCTGCTTATGGAGGTGGTACTGTATAAAGAGATGTCTCGACATAAGGTGATATGTCTCAGAGCCTTTTGCATTAATTGTATCGAGAAATTTGGGTGAATAGAGTGAATATTCTCCCCATTTTGAGAAATCAGTTGTTTGGAATTTGTCCCTTAATGTGCAGAAAGCAGAGTATGGGAGGAGCCACGCTTTATTTGATTTATAAAAAGAGTAAAAATCAGGTTCAGCAAATGTGTCGGCAGAATATGTGTCAAAAAGAATAGAGATATATTTATTCTTAAACGCCATTACTGCCTCATAGTCTAGAGAGGGGAGTGCATTAAGCTTTTTCCTCTCTTTTTCAAACTCAGTGGCAGTCGCTTTTTCAGTGAATGCCCCGATGGAGGCTAAATTTATATAAATTGGGTGTAAAGCCATAACGGAGATCCCCCCATAAGGGTAAGAGTCCCCCCACCCTCCGTTAGAGGTGGTATCATTTATAGGGAGAATCTGTATTATCTTTTGTCCGACAGAGGCAGCCCAATCGCTAAACAACTTAATATCCGAGAAATCCCCTATACCACAGCTTCTCTTGCTTCTAAGAGAGAAAATGGGGATAGCACTCCCTATAAATCGTGGGGTATCAATTGGGAACCTTGTGAAAGAATATTCAAAAGAGAGGGTCTCATGGGGCTTTATTTCAGAAAAAGAGATAACTCTATTCTCACCCGGCTCCCACTCGATATTACCGGTGGTATTGTTCTTCTTAATGAATTTATACTCAATATCTCCTTTTAATTTCTGAGCAGAAAGATGTATCTCCCATTTAGAACCATAAAGCGGGGTCATCATAGGGGCCTTCTCAGGTGACCACCCACCGAGCTCTGCTATGTTACCACAGATGTGTACTGAGCTGTTTTTCTCTATATTAGGAGAGGTTACCCTGATAATTAACTCTTTGGAAAAGAGGTGTGTATATGTGGCGTTTTTAGATTCGTGTCCGAAAAAGATATTTGCAAAAGGGGAGGTTAGAAAAGGGGCAGAAGGGGTATTCCCTTGCCACTCATCGTTTAAGTAGAGGGTTTTAGTGCTGGTGTTTAATGCGAGCCTCCGCTCCTGACCTGCCTCGTGAAGAAGAGAACCATCTGCACGTTTTACAAAATATCCGTATGAAACAAATCTTTCATTAATACCCGAACTTACTTTAATCTCTTTTTTCCAGAAGAAGTTATCACTTAATTCGAGCTGTATAGCTTTGGAGATGTCGTTTCCACCAAGCTCAGGGATAGAACCTAGTACATATAAGTTCTCTCCGTAGTTAGTATAGAAGTTAATAGAAAGTCTAAAAATCATGATTGTCTATGTTGGCATCTTAATCTGCAAAAGTAAAAAAAATAATAGATTTGAGGAATTAACTTAAACATTAATTATCTTTACGAAAAAAAAGAGATGGGATTTCAGTATGTTTCATTAGAGAAAAACAATGGAGTGGGGATAATAAAGATTAGTAATCCTGCCACTCTAAATGCACTAAACAGTAAAATTCTTAGTGAATTGGATCAAATGGTAGATATCGTCAACAGTGATGACGAAATTTCTGTTGTAATAATAACAGGAGAGGGGAGGGGTTTTGTAGCAGGTGCCGATATTTCAGAAATGGTTAACCTGAATAGTAAAGAGGGGGAGGCTTTTAGCAAGTATGGTTCTGATGTCTTTAGAAAAATCGAGATGATGGAGAAACCTACTATTGCCGCTGTCAATGGTTTTGCACTTGGAGGGGGGTGTGAGCTTGCTATGGCTTGTGATATCCGTATAGCATCTGATGCGGCCAAATTTGGTCAGCCGGAGGTCGGTTTGGGGATACTTCCCGGATTTTCGGGGACAGTTAGGATGACCAAGCTCATAGGGGTGTCGAAGGCTAAGGAGTTAATTTTCACAGGAAAAGTAATCGATGCCCAACAAGCGTTATCGTGTGGATTAGTTAATCAGGTCGTTCCGGCAGCGGACTTGATGAGTGTTGCATTAGAGATGGCAGCTACTATCTCCGCTAAAGCTCTTATTGCAGTAAAATATGCAAAGGAATCTATAGCCTACTCATTAGACCATAATATCGAAGATGCTATTGCTTTTGAGCAGAGCCTATTTGGAAAATGTTTTGACACTTCAGACCAAAAAGAGGGGATGGAGGCATTTTTAAGTAAAAGAAAACCTACTTTCAAAAATAAAATATAAAACGATGAAAATAATAGTTATAGGAACCGGAACGATGGGGAGCGGTATTGTGCAGGCATTTGCTCAAGCAGGCTTACCTATCACCATGCAAGGAATTAACGAGACAGAACTCCAGAGAGGGTATAATTTTATAACCAAGAATCTCTCCAAATTAGTCGAAAAAGAGAAGATAACAGAGGAGAATAAAAAAGAGATTTTATCGAAAATCTCAATGGCTACCGATTATTCTCAATGTCAAGATGCTGACTTGGTTATAGAGGCAGTTTTTGAAACAATGGAGGTTAAAAGAGAGGTCTTTGGGACACTCGACAAAGTATGTAAACCGACCACTATCCTCGCATCGAACACCTCTTCACTCTCCATTACAGAGATAGCAGCCTCTACAAAAAGGGCTGACAGAGTAATCGGGATGCACTTTTTCAACCCTGCACCGGTAATGAAATTAGTGGAGGTAATAAAAGGGCAGCTAACCTCAGAGAGCACATATCAGTATGTTTCAGAGTTAGCAAAGAGTATCGGGAAGACCCCTGTAACTGTCGATGAAGCCCCCGGTTTTGTGGTAAACAGAATACTTGTTCCGATGATAAATGAGGGGATAGCTATTCTCGCTGATGGGGTGGCTACCAAAGAGGAGATAGACGAGGCGATGAAATTAGGTGCCAATCACCCTATAGGACCTCTTGCCTTAGGAGATCTGATAGGACTCGATGTCTGTCTTGCCATTATGGAGGTACTTTATAATGAGTTTGGGGATACTAAATATAGACCTCACCCACTACTTAGAAAAATGGTCAGAGCTAACCTGCTTGGACGTAAAACAGGTGAAGGGTTCTATAAATATAATTAAGGTCTATTTAATATATCTATCGCTTCCGTTTGTAAGCCAGCTTAAAGAGAAGTTCAGGAAATACATTTTACACTCGTATGCTCCTCCTGATTTATCCTGCTCTTCTAAATATACTCCGATGGTCCCATCGGGTAAAATGGTAATAGATGAATACATCCCCAGCCCCGGACAGATAGTCTTTTTAATGGGCCAAGTCGTCCCTTCGTCATAACTAATCCACATGGTAACATTTTGACGTGCCTCGTTGTTAGGCAATGTATGCAGCAATCTATTTTTATCAAACCCATCTTTAACTGAGGTATATCGTACTATATCTGCATCGCAGGCATTTCCCCAAATTTCTGTCCAAGAGTTTTTTGTACCCCAGTTTACCCCTCTATCTGAAGATTTTGCCCATAATCTATTCCCTCTTGTACGACTACTCATTAGGATATCACCATTGTTTAACTCTACCACTTTTGCTTCATCTCCCCCCTCAATCGCTCTATTGGAAACCTTCCAATTAACCCCCTCATCATCTGAATAGAAAGCATAGTTTTGTAACCCTGACATATTTGGTTCCTTCACTGCTCCCACGACCATAATACGCCCATCACGCATACAGAGTCCATGTCCCGAGCCACAGAATGATCCATTCCATTTACTTCTAATCGGGTCCGCACACCCCGCTCCATAAAGTTGGTCTGTAATATCACGAACGGGAGTCCAACTCTTTCCATTGTCAGAACTTGTACTCATATATGTACGGATAAGGTCTGTGGAGGTGGAGGCAGCCAATCCATTAGCACCTGCAAAGACCGTGATTAGTTTTCCGCTTTTAGCCTTTACTATTACCGCATCGCCATACCCTTTCTTCACCCCCTGACCTTGAGCTATTGTCACAGGAGCAGACCATGTTTTCCCTCCGTCACTGCTCCTATTAGCAATTACATCAATATCGCTTGGGAGGTCTCCATTGTTGAACTTACGTTTATCGGTAATTACCACTAATGACCCATCCGAAGCAGTGCAGATAGCGGGGATACGATAATTGGTGGAATTGTGATCCCCGGGAGCCAAAACCAATACCTTTTTTAGCAATATTTCTCTTGCCCCTTCAGGACCCCCCATCTTAAAATTGTGAGTCTCTTGGGTGGTGCTAATAGAGATTACTTTAGCATCTATTCGGTTTCCCTCTTTAGCCCCCTCTTTGACTTGACAGGCGAGAATATAAAAAGTCGTTCCGGATTTCACCTCTCCGGTAAGTGGAATGTTAATCTCACCGGATGCAGGTACTCCCTTACCCAGAAGAGTCGCTTTAGAGGTGGGGTTACGAGGGTCAAATCCATCTTCTGTTGGCACTGCATATAACTTCACAGCCTCTACATCTGCGATGTCAGTGGTTCCCTCCATACTCATTACTAAATTTTTTAGAGGGGCTGACTCTCCGCTTGATGAGATCAGGCTAATTCTTAGGAGCACCTCATTATCATTTCCGCGTCCTGTATAATCGACACATTGTGTTACTGAGGAGGAGCTAATCTTAACGAAAGTTTTTTCGGGTTGTTTATTATTGCTGTTACCGCCGTCACAGCTATATGTGGTAAATAAACAGAGTAATACTGAAATGATAACGTGTTTCATGGTTTTATAATTATTTAAGGCTCAAATTTAATATTATTTTTCTATAACTTTATGTACAAAGTTTTATTTCGGAGCCATTCGGTATAATACTATGGCTATCACCGCGTAAATGATATTCGGGAGCCATAGGGCAAACCCGGGAGGGAGGGTGTCTGTAAAGACAAACATCTGACTGAATTTTAGAAATAGTATATAAGAGAAGCTTAAAGCCAATCCGATACCTAGATTGAGTCCTAGTCCTCCTCTCTTTTTTCTTGAGGAGAGTGAGACGCCGATAAGAGTTAGGATAAAAGCAGAGAAGGGGACAGCCATTCGTGTGTGTTTCTCTACAAGAGAATATTTAACCATTCTATCTCCACGAAAGCGTTGCATCGCAATCAACTCCTGTAACTCCCCATATTTTAGTGACTCTACGGTATTGGCTTTTCTGAGAAAGTCATCGACAGTAAGTGATATTATCGTATCCAACTCTCTACCGGAACGAACGACCTCTTTGGTACCGTCATACTCCCGTATGAAAAATTCATTTAGTTTCCACCCTTTAGAGGTACTATCCCATGCTGCTGTCTCGGCAGATATTTTAGAGACGATTTTATTCTCTTTTATCGTTTCGAGGGTGAAGCGATAAGCTGTATTGTTCCAAGTGCTAAATGACTCGACATAAACAAACTCTTCAGGTGCCAATTGGTAATGGATATTTCGCTCACTATTATAGTATTGCTGTTTAAGATATTTTGACTCAAACTCTAATCTATGTTTATTGGCAGGAGGAATAATATACATACTGAGAGTGAAACTAAAAGTGGCAATAAGGGTAGCAGAGAGGAAGTAAGGGTACATTAACCTGTTAAAACTAACCCCCCCCGAAAGAATAGCAATTATCTCACTATTTGCAGCCATTTTGGAGGTGAAGAAGATGACCGTAATAAAGACGAATAGTGCGCTAAACATATTCATGAAGTAGGGGATAAAGTTAAAGTAGTAATCTACTATAATAGCCCTTAAAGGGGCGTCTCTATCCACAAAGTCATCTATCTTCTCACTTATGTCGAAAATTATCACGATGCCGATAATCAACAGAATAGCTAAGAAGTATGTTCCAAGAAACTTCTTAATTATATATTTGTCAAGTATGGTAATCTTAAATCTCTTCATAAAGCTATAATCTGCTCTCCACTTTTTTTACAGTACTATTTTTCCAACTAAGGAAATCTCCTAATATAATATGCTCTCGTGCCTCTCTTACAAGCTCTAAATAAAAGGCAAGGTTATGTTCGCTTGCTATCTGCGCCGCTAACATCTCCCCCGATATAAATAGGTGACGAAGATATGCCTTAGTGTAAAAAGAATCCACAAAAGAGGTGCCGTCAGCATCTATTGGGGAGAAATCGTCTGCCCATTTCTTGTTCCTTATATTAATTATCCCCTCTCGTGTAAACAACATTCCGTTTCTTCCATTTCTTGTCGGCATAACGCAGTCGAACATATCTATTCCTCTCGCTATTGCTTCAAGAATATTTCCAGGTGTCCCCACCCCCATCAGGTATCGAGGTTTGTCGGCAGGGATTATCGGATTTACCGCCTCTATCATCTCATACATAACCTCTGTCGGCTCCCCTACTGAAAGCCCCCCAATGGCATACCCTTCTCTGTCAAACGAGACTGCAAATTCCGCAGCCTCTCTCCTTAAATCGGCATAGACGCACCCTTGGATTATAGGGAAAAAGGTCTGGCTGTAACCATACAATGGCTCTGTCGAGTCGAACCTTTCTAACCCCCTTTTTAACCATTCTTGAGTTAATTTCAATGAGTTGGCAGCGTATTTTTTATCAGCATCCCCCGGAGTACACTCATCAAGTGCCATAATAATATCTGCCCCGATAACTCTCTGAGTATCAACATTGTTTTCAGGAGTAAAAAAGTGTTCCGAGCCATCTATATGGGAACGAAAACGGCATCCCTCATCGGTCAGTTTTCTATTAGCCGCCAATGAAAAGACTTGATATCCACCACTATCCGTTAATATAGGTCTCTCCCAATTAATAAATTTATGGAGTCCCCCGGCTTGTCTGAGAATATCGAGTCCCGGTCTTAGATAGAGATGATATGTATTCCCAAGTATAATCTGTGCTTTAATATCCTCCACCAAGTCTTTATGATAGACCCCCTTCACAGAACCGACAGTCCCCACAGGCATAAAAATCGGAGTGAGAATCTCCCCGTGGTCGGTAAAAATCCTCCCTGCCCTTGCGGCAGACTCTCTATCTGTGGTGGTCAATTCAAACTTCATATCCCAAATATAATAAAACCTTTGCAGGGTGATTAAATTTCAATACAATTTTTTCGCTTGACGCAATATTTAGTGAGGCTTTCCACCATTCATCGAAAATAACATCGTCTGTGGGGTACTCAAGCCCCTCAGAGCGGAGTCTGAGGGTGGAATCCTGCGAAAAAATGGAGACAGGAGTCCCTTTTTTTAGTTCAATGGTACAATTATCGAAAATAGGGATAAACTCTCCGTTGTCAGTTACAATAGAAATGGGACGCTCCTCCCCGAATCTCTCTTTTAGTTCCAATGCATATTTTGAGAGCAATGAGATATTCCCGATGGTATGATCTTCCCTCCGCCCTGTGGCACCCAAAATGCGTATTTCAAACTCCTCTTCTTCTCCTATTAAGTTCAATATAAAATGAAATGCTTTGGAGAGGTCGTTACTCTCCTGCTCGCAAATTTTATGAATTCTATCGCTGAATCTTTCGCGGTTCTCCGAGGAGATGGAGTCCATATCCCCCACAATAAAGTCGGGAACCATTGAATGAATTTCCCCTTTCGGACACAATTTATCCACAGCTCCGTCACAACAGACGAGAATATCTGCAGTTTTAAGGTGATGCAGTGCTTTTTCCCCTTTTGGGAAGACTCCATCTGCCAATATTACATATTTACGAAGCATACACCCTCCCATCCGCCGCGCCAGCCGGCTAAAAATTGATTGATTTTAAGTCTATTCTTACCGGCAGCTTGAATTTCAACTATTCTGATAGACCCCTCTGAGCACTGAACTTCTAAAAATGTTTTTCCATCGGAGGTAGTCTCTCCTGCTTTTTTGCCGCTGTTTTTAGAGAGGGCCTCCACTTCAAAAATTTTAACTTGGAAACTCTTTCCTCCCCCCGTGAGGGTAGAGTAAGCAGCAGGGTAGGGGCTTAGCCCCCGAACAAGATTTCTAACTGAGTGAGCATCTTTGCTCCAGTCAATATTTCCCGTTTCGCGTGTTATCTTAGGGGCAGGTTTTAGGTTTTCAGCTTCAGGTTGGGGTATGGGAAGAGACTCCCCTGCGGAGAGTGCCTCAATGCTCTTCTCTACCACACTGCATCCGAGAGTTAAGAGTTTGTCATGAAGCGACCCTGCATTGTCATTCTCCTCTATTATACACTCCTCAGAGTGAAGAATATGCCCTGTGTCTATTTTTTCATCGATTAGAAATGTGGTAACCCCTGTCTTTTTCTCTCCGTTAATCAAAGCCCAGTTAATAGGGGCAGAGCCTCTATATTGAGGAAGAAGGGAGGTATGGAGATTAAATGTCCCAAGCCGAGGCATACTCCATACAGATTTAGGGAGCATTCTGAAAGCCACTACCACGAATAATTCTCCATTCAGACTCTTTAATTCATCAAGAAACTGAGGTTCTTTAAGTGAAACGGGTTGAAGAATGGGGATATTAAGGGGAACTGCGAAAGATTTTACCGCACTCTCATTCACTTTAAGCCCCCTTCCACTCGGTTTGTCCGGTACAGTAACCACCCCCACCACATTATACCCCCTCTCCAAAATAAATTCAAGAATTTTGGCAGCGAAGAGGGGAGTCCCCATAAAGACCACCCTGGTATTATTGTTTTTTCGTTCGCACATTGGAGAGTGAATATTTTTTAAAAAATAGTTTAACCTTATTTAATAAAGCATCCAAAGAGAAGAGCGAAGAGTCTTTAGTCGCTTTCCAAGTCAGAAAGACCCCAAGCGGAAGCATTATCAAAGAGGAGATAAATGCCCCCATTGCAGGGGTAA
>CAZXOP010000044.1:0-1958 GCA_964642235.1 uncultured Muribaculaceae bacterium | reverse complement strand
ACCCCAAGCGGAAGCATTATCAAAGAGGAGATAAATGCCCCCATTGCAGGGGTAATCACCCCATCTCTTGCAAGTTTCTTCCCCGAAATGTCAATAACCCAGTAGAGGACAAAGAGGAGTGCAGAGATAATTACCGGAGTTCCAAATCCCCCTTTGCGTATTATTGCCCCAAGTGGAGCACCGATAAAGAAAAAGATAAGACATGCGAAAGAGAGGGTAAATTTCCTATATGATTCGAGGATTATTCTTCGAAGGGAGAAGGTATATTGATTGCTTTCGCGGTCAAAAGTATTTAGGGCAGAGATAGGGGTCTCTATATTTGAGAGTGCATATTGAATCGCTGCTCGCTCCTGCTCGAAAGTCAGCGAGTCGATTAACTTCTTAGCATCAAGAGCTTTGGAGTACTCTTTATTCATCGCTGTATCGAGTTGGTCGGACTTAAGCAGTGAGGTACTATAATTCATTTTTGAACGCTGTTCGGTGTAAACTCCGGTATAGAGACCACCTATGGAGTCTTTATCGTTTTGGAGTTGGGCGAGATTCCGCGACATAATCTCATTCCCATACATATTCTCGTCAGATTTCTTGAAATTATAGTTTTCAAGAGGGATTACTATCTCCTGTTTTGAGAAATTACTCTTTTGGAGGACATAAGTGGTGTCCATATATTTCCTCGTATTATTCTCTTCGTAGGAGACACCATTATAAAGTGTAAAGATAAGGGAGTTTTTATCGGGGGTAAATTTTAATACTCCGGAGTCTGCAACAGCCAAAGAGACATTTCCCTTATTTTCTGTATGATTATAGACCATAACATCATACATCATTTCGCTCTCTTTATTTCTGCTGCTAATTCGTAGAGTATAACCATCTATACCGTTATAAAAAGTTCCTGTGGGAATCTTAATCTCCTCCTTGGTCCTTTTAATATCATACTGTAGGGTATAAATGTTATTATAGGCGACAGGGATTAGATTATTAGAGATAAAAAATGCCCCTATACTTATAATAACAGCCACATAAATCTGTGGGTAGAGGATTCTTGGGAGCGATATGCCGGCAGCTTTCATGGCAAGCAACTCATTGTTCTCTCCAAGATTTCCAAGTGCCATAATCGAGGCAAGGAGTGTCGCAAGTGGGAGTGCTTGTGGAAGTACAATAGCGGCTCCCCACCCCATAAACTCGAAGATTATACCGAGACTTAACCCTTTCCCCACTAACTCATCTATATAGACCCATAGGAACTGAATTACCAAGACAAATTCTGCTATAAGAAATGTCACGGTAAAGGGTCCTATAAAAGACATTAATAGAAAACGGTCAATTCTTTTCACTTATTATATTTTGGTTGCCAAGTCGAGCAATTTAGTAAAAGCTTCACGAAGCGACTCTTTGTTTTTTCCCCCTGCGGTAGCGAGGAAAGGTTGCCCTCCTCCACCTCCCTGGATTATTTTTGCAGCCTCTTTGATATCTTTTGCAGCATCATAACCCTTTGTCACCAAGTCCTTTGAGTACATAAGAGCCAAAGAGGGTTTCCCATCAGGGGTCTCATAAGCTGCTATGAAGAGAGAGTTCTCATACTCTTTATAGAGTTCAAAGGCTAAATCTTTTATTACCTCAGAATTATAAACCCCAAAAGTGGAAAAGAATCTAATCCCACCACTCTCCTTACTCTCTTTGACAATCTGTTTTTTTAATGTCTCTACTCTTTCGTGGAAGAATTTTTCTATCTCTTTTTTATACTCTTCATTTTCAAGCAGTATTTTTTTAATACCGTTAATAATATCAGATGAGTGTCCCACTATCTCCCGTGCCATCTTTACCTGATTTATGATGCCGTAAATCATGTTTTCGGCATTTTTCCCTGTAGTAGCCTCTATTCTTCTTACTCCTGCTGCTATTGCCCCTTCGGATATAATCTTAAAGAACCCTATATTTCCTGTGGCTGAAGTGTGTGT
>CAZXOP010000043.1:0-14142 GCA_964642235.1 uncultured Muribaculaceae bacterium | reverse complement strand
CCTCACATACTCCAATTTTTCTTTGGTTGGTTCTTTCATGGGGAGGGAGGTGGGGTTATATTGGGAGCCGAGGCGGGAGTGTTTCCCTTTGGCAATATCATGGTATGGCAATATCTCCACTTGTGGGTAGGAGGGGAGCGAGGAGAGGAAGCTGCGGGAGGCTTGGAGGTTCTCCTCGTCGGCATTGACCCCCTCTATCAATGGAATTCTGATAATAAAAGGGATTCCGCGCTCGGAGAGCAATCGGATATTTGAGAGAATCTGCTCATTGGGGACACCGCAGTATTTGCGATGAAGCTCCGAATCCATTAGTTTTAGGTCAACAAGGAAGAGTTCGCACCTCTTCGCCACTTCGAGTACCAGCTCCGGTGATGCAAAGAGGGAGGTATCCACTACACGATGGATTCCTGCTGCTCCGCAACGCTCCAAGAGTGGAAACAATGCCTCTCCTTGGAGTAGAGGTTCCCCTCCGCAGAGGGTAACACCCCCTCCGGAGTGCTCGAAAAAGACCCTCTCTTTCTCTATCTCCACCATCAGTTCTTCGAGGGAATACGCTCTCGATGCAAGTTCCATTGCCTTAGTGGGACAGACTTTAGAGCACTCCCCACAAAGGGTACATAACTCCCTATCCACTCTGATTATGGGCTTCCCAGATGCCGGCGCGGGCAAGATAGAAAGCGCATTGAACTCACATGCTTCCACACACAACCCGCACCCAATGCACTTATTGGGATTATAGAACTTATTCTGTTTTCGAGAGATCCCTTCGGGGTTATGGCACCAGACACAAGAGAGGGGACACCCTTTGAAAAAGATGGTTATTCGTATCCCCGGTCCATCATTTATGGAATATCTCTTTATGTCAAATACTTGCATAACGTCCTTTAGAAAGATTCGTTCTCGGTTCTATGGATAATCTCCTCCTGATAATCGAGATTCATATCATTGAAATAGTCACTATACCCTGCCATTCTAACCATTAAGTCTCTATAATCCTGAGGATTAGCCTGAGCAGCACGCAATGTGGCAGTATCGACTATATTAAACTGTATATGATGTCCTCCCAGTGTGAAATAGCTTCTGATAAGGTGTCCGAGCTTGGTGATATCATTATCTGTTTTTAAGAGTGCAGGGATAAACCTTTGATTTAGAAGAGTCCCTCCCGATTTAGTCTGATCGAGCTTTCCAAGGGATTTGATTACAGAAGTTGGTCCGTGGGTATCATACCCATGAGATGGAGAGGTACCGTCAGATATAGGTTTAGTGGCAAGACGACCATTAGGAGTTGCCCCCATAACCTTCCCGAAATAGACATGGCAAGTGGTTGAAAGCATATTCATGTGGAAACACTCCCCTTTAATATTAGGTTTCCCCTCAATAGCATCAAAAAGATCATTGTAAACCCTTACTGCAATATCATCTGCCCTATCATCATCATTCCCGAAGAAAGGGGTATGGTTTATAATTCTCTGTCTGTTAATCTCTTCCCCTTTGAAATTGGCTGCCACCATTTTCAACATCTTATCCATTGTAAAGGTTTTCTTCTCGTAAACATGGGTTTTAAGTGTGGAGAAACTATCGGTAACAGTCCCAAGTCCGGTACACTGAATATAATTAGTATTGTACCTCGGACCTCCGTTATAGTAGTCGCGCCCTTTGGTTATACAGTCCTCAATAAGAACAGAGAGAAATGTCGCAGGTGCATATTTTGCGAACATCCTATCAATATAGTTGCTGACTTGAATTTTCTGAAGAACAATATAGTTCAATTGTTTCTTAAATGCTTCATAAAGTTCCTCGAAGGTGTTGAAGTCACGAGGGTCTCCGGTCTTTATGCTAACTTGCTTCTTGGTCACAGGGTCTTTTCCATTGTTCAATGTAACTTCAAGAATCTTAGGCACATTGAGGTAGCCTGTCAGCAAATATGCCTCCTTCCCGAAAGCACCCACTTCGATACAACCGCTGCACCCCCCTTCACGAGCATCTTGAAGGGTTTTTCCCTGTCTTAACATCTCCGGAATATAGGTGTCGGGGTTAAAAACAGAGGGGTAACCATATCCCAATCTAATTGTTTCACAAGCCTTTTTAAGGAATTTATCAGGGGTCACCTCCGCAATATGTACTGAACAACCGGGTTGCAAAACATGCAACTCTCCAAGAACCTCAAGTATAATATAAGAGACCTCACTGCTTCCATCTTTCCCATCAGGGGTAACTCCGCCAAGGTTAATATTGGTAAAGTCATTGTAAGTACCGCTCTCTTTGGCAGTAATCCCCACCTTCGGAGGAGCAGGCTGGTTATTGACCTTTACCCAGAAACAGGAGATCAACTCTTTTGCCTCTTCACGGGTCAATTTACCTTCTGCTACCTCTTTTTCATAGAAAGGAGCAAGGTGTTGATCAAGGTGTCCGGGGTTCATTGCATCCCAACCATTCAATTCGAGAATGGTACCAAGGTGGCAAAACCAATACATTTGAATTGCTTCGCGGAAGGTTTCAGGGGCGTTTTCAGGGACTCTGCGGCAGATTTTTGCAATCTCCTGCAACTCCTCAATACGGGTGCGAATGGCATCCCCGATGGAACCCTTTTCCCCCTCCACGGAGGTAATTTTTGCACTCCCTCCCTCCCCTTTGAGAACTCTTTCGAGCCTCTTAATCTGCTTCTCGGCTTCGAGGGCATGTCTCTGGGCAAAGAGAATTATTGCATCGCAAGAGATGGACATTGCATTTAACTGATCCCTTTTATCAGTAGCTTCGGGGTCATTAAGGAAGTCGAGCTTTGAAATCTGCTCCGCAATCTGGGCTTTAAAATCCTTCATCCCATAACGATAAATCTTCCCATCAAGTGCAGTGTGCCCGGGGGCTCTCTGCTCCATAAACTCCGTAAAGAGACCTGCTTCATAAAGGGCTCTCCAACTCTCCGGAACATAATTGAAAATCCTCTCTCTCTGAGTTTTACCACTCCAGTAAGGGATTACTTCATCACTATATTTTTTAATATCTCTTTCGCTTATATAGTAGTTCTGCAACTCCCTGTTTTTCAAAACATGGAAATCCTCAACTGTGTGGCAGGTAAGTTCGGGAAATGTGGGGACTGCTTTCGGCTTGGGTCCTCTTTCGCCCACGATTAATTCATCCTCTCCGATGTAGATCTTCTTCTTACGGCAAAGCTCATAGAAGTTCATAGCTCTAAGAACGGGAATAGGGTATTTTCCTTCATTCTTTTTATAAAATTCGGTCTCAATAAGTGCCCTCTCTATCGTTAATGAAGGGGGAGTGTCTATTGAAATTTGGCGCAATCTTTTTACTCTATCGGTTATCATAGCTGATTTATTTTTAAATTTTTAATTACTTTATAAAAAAACAAGAATCGCACATACTTTTGATTCGGGTATATGCGTTTAAAAATAGAAGAAAGATTTACCACATTATGCAGGAATACAAGCCACGACCGGGCTTGTGGTACAGATTTGTTATATAAGTGTAATTCCTCATTGCGAGGACAAAAGTAGTAATTTATTTTAAATCGAAAAATTATTTTCTAAGACGGTAACCCAGTGCCTTTAAATTATTGTTTCTGTATGGATTATCTACCCCTCCCATGACTATTTGAATGGTCACCGGATTCCCTGTAAAGTTGATTGCTTTGTTAATGGTATAGTCAACGAAATTATATTTAGCTCTTACTCCGATATAGAGAGTGTTACTGATATAAAACCTATAACCTAACCCGAAATTAAAACTATATGACCATATAGAGGCAGATGGTATCCTTAAGCTCTCATTACCGTCTAAAGCATCAAATCCCTCCATGCCGATTCCCCCTAATATCTGTATTTCGTGCCCTTTTTTGGCATAAACATCTCTCCCTAAATCAAACCCCAAATAACCACCCAAATATTGGTTTGTCAACTCCGGAATAGTGGAATCCGTTCTATATGCTTCATAATAGTTAGGAGACTTTAAAAAGCGGATTCCCAAAATAAAATCATAATTCATCTTCTTATGCTTCCACCCTGAGGATAAACCTATTTCGGGATGAATTCCTATTTTAGTTAACTCACCGGTGGGAATCCAGACTCCAAGATGAGCAGAAACATTAACCTCGGGCATCTTTAAATATTTTGCCACCTCTTTACTATATTCCTCGCCTAAAGGGGTGTTTGCATACTCATTTGTCTGAAGTTTTGAAAAAATAACCTCGTGGTTACCACCATAAAACTCACATAAAAGGGACTCTATGGAGCCCTCGGAATAAGAGGGTTTAAGATCTGAAAAAGCGTTTTTGGTAAATGCATCGAAATCCCCATTTATGGGAACAAAGCCAAAATAGGATTTATAATTATCATAGGTATAAGTATCAGCCTCTTTACTTGCATCCATCCTATTATTAAAATTAAAAATAAGGGATAGAATTTTATCCGATTTTATCTCCTTATCACTATATCTCTTCTCTTTTAAAGCAAGTAGCGTCTTGGCTCTATAAAGTGGCTCTCTCAGACCACATTTACTCTCCCAATAATCGAGAAGAAGTTTAGCAGAATCAAGCTGACCTGAAATATAGTACCTCATAAACATTATAGAACTATTATAAGAGACATCCTCACATCCGAGGTTCCTCTTGGTCATATATTGGTCGAAATTTTGAGCGGAAATAGTAGTAGTTGAAAAAATAAGAAGAAATAGGAATATTAATCGTTTCATAACTGTTTTAATATCTATATAATATGTTACATCCCCCAAGGATAAACCGTCCTTTTAACTGAATAGGAACCTTGGGTCTCTCGGCTGAGATCTATTTCAAAAGAGAGCTGCTCCTGTGTACCAAGATATGGCTCTATGAATTTTATTTTATATTTAATGGGCTTTACTCCTCTTAACTCGATATTCAAATCAAATAGGCAGAGACATTTGCATGATTTAGTAGCTTCACGCTCAGTTATTACTATCTCATTCTCGTTAGAGGAGATATCACAGAAAAGCTTAGTGGGGCAGCAGTTGAAGCCGGCATTTAGGTGTTTAACTGAAAGAACACCTGTTGATTTATCGAAACGATAATCTACTTGGGTTATATTACCGGGTAGAGAGGAGAGAGCATTTAACTCTCCGGAATCTGATTTTAAATCTAAAGAGGGTGTTCCGGCATCATTATTACAAGTAGCATCATTATTTAGCAACTCCCCTGTGATTTTTAGACCTGTTCCGGTCTCACACCCTGCTGCAAGAAAGAGCATGCAACTGATAAACAGCATTGTCCTAAATATTGAGTTCATAATACGTTTTTTTACTGCCGATATTTTCTTTAATGCGCTACAAAACTACTTAAAAAACTAAATCGGCACAATTTTTTCATACTTTTGTATATTAATTATTAAATGAAAAGAGCTTTACTTTATATATTTCTATTAATCATTCCGCTATCCGTACAGGCACAGGAACTTGATCCTCTTATGAGGTATATCGTTCAGGGGAAGGATACCATCTTTTTAGGTGAAATACCCCCTGCGTATATAACCAATAAGAAGAAACCAAAAAAAGATAAGGCTTGGAGAGATTATTATAGATTGGTTCACAATTTTGCCAAAGCATACCCTTACGCATTGGTGGCTAAAGAGGAGATGAATGCTGCTCAGGCACACCTCGACACCACCAAAATGACCAAACGTCAGCGTGAACGCTATCTTGCAGGGTTGGAAGATCTCCTTTTTAAAACATTTGAAAAGCCCTTAAGAAAACTTACTGTAAATCAAGGACAGCTCCTACTACGACTTATAGATAGAGAGACAGGACTCTCATCATATTATATAATTAAGAATTACAGAGGCTCCGCTGCTGCTCTCTTCTGGCAAAGTATTGCCAAAATTTTTAGTTCCGACCTGAAAAGACCATACGATAAATTCGGCGAGGATAAACTAACTGAAGGGCTGGTTAAAATCTACCAAAGCGGAAACTTCGACCTTCTCTACCTCTCCATCTTTGGCAATTATCCCCCTCCCCCTGCAGTCTCCCCAAAAAAAGATTACCCCCAAGCGAGGTAAATTAAAGAGAGCCCCCTCTAGCGGGTTTTAACGAAGTGCCGTCCCAGATGAGATATTGGCAGGAGTGGATCCACTCTCCAAGGAGATGAAACTCTGCTCCGGAAGGGAGTTTGAGGAGTGTGGGGGTGTGAAAATGTCCGAAGATAAAATAATCAACGTGCTGCGTGCGAGCAAACTCTTCTGCAAAGATGAAGAGGGGTTCCTCCTCCCCTTTGAAAAGATACTGCTCCCCTTTCCCATTGTCTGTTTTAGCGAGGCGAGAGTGCTTTGACCACGAATGTCCGAGGGCGAAAGCCCAACGGGGGTGTATTGTACTGAAGAGGATTTGTAAAAATTTACTATGGAAAACGGTGCGGATTGCCTTAAAACCGAGGGGGGTTTTTCCGAGCCCGTCTCCATGTCCGAGGCAGAATGTTTTATTGTCGATTTCGACCACCGAGGGTTGTTCAAGGGGGGTCATCCCCAACTCCTGCTCGAAATAATTGTATGTCCAAACATCGTGATTGCCCTTAAAGAAGAAGATCTCCACGCCGGAGTCCCGAAGAGTCGCAAGGGCACCGAGGGTTCTCGTATAACCGCGGGGAATTACATATTTGTATTCATACCAGAAATCGAAAATATCCCCAAGAAGATAGAGAGTCTTGGTATTTTTAGGCAACGACAAGAGAAATTTAGCGAACTCAGCCTCGCGCTCCTCCCATTTCCCAACCCTCAAACCAAGATGCACGTCTGATATGAAATATGTTAAATTCCTCTCTGCCATATTACCAAATAGTAGATATAATAGCTACTGAACCTGCTATAGCACAATAAATTGCAAAATATGTAAGCTTTGCCTTTTTAACTAATTTTATCATCCATTTACAGGCAATAAAACCTGAAACAAACGCAGCAAGAAATCCCAATACCAATGGAAGTGTACCGGTTCCGGAGGCTGCTGCCGCAAATTCGCCCCCTACTAACTCTAAAAATGCCTCTCCCAAAATGGGGACCAATACCATAAGGAACGAGAACTGTGCAACATCTGCCTTCTTCACTCCGCACATAAGACCTGTGGAGATCGTAGTACCAGAGCGGGAGAGTCCCGGAAGGACGGCAACTGCCTGCGATAACCCAATGATAATCGCCTGTTTATAACTAATCTGCTTCCCTATTTCTGTAGTTTCGGCATTTTGAACCACCTTCTGCTTCTTGGTGAGCCACTCGCTTAGAGTAAGAAGTAGTGCGGTAAGAAGGAGCATAAGTCCCACTATTAAAAGTCCTGCCCCGAAAACATGCTCCACTTGTTCTTTGAAAAACAATCCAACAATCATTACAGGAATCATCGAAACAATAATCTTCAAAATATACTCGGTTTGGGTATTGTACTTGAACTTGAAAAGACCCTTCAGGAGGTCCCAAATCTCCTTTCTAAAGACCAATATGGTACTCAAAACTGTGGCTGCATGAACTGCAACCTCGAAAGAGAGGTTCTCCGTCTCTATTCCAAAAAGCTCCTTTGCAATGGTAAGATGCCCACTACTGCTAACAGGAAGAAACTCGGTAAGTCCCTGAACTAATCCGAGTACAATGGCTTCAAATTCATTCATTTTCTTTATTTTGTTTGGGTTTTTTAATAATGGCTACTATCTCAATAACGACTCCTGCTAAAACAAGCAGAGGAGCGAGAACAATCCTTCTGAAACTAAACATGTCATAATTAAAGACATTCGGGTCAGTGGAACCGCCCCCGGTCATTAATACAAACCCTAAAACCATCACTCCTAATCCTATTAGGATCAAATAGATATTCTTCTTTGGAACCGCAAATTTATCCATATAAAAATTATAAATATAAGTCATCTCTTGTTAACGAAATCATCCTCCACACTACAAACATCGTGCAGATTATACATATAAGCACACCTAAAACTATAACTCCTAATAGTAAGAGTCCCATAAGTTTTATATCGAAGAGAAGGAAGAGCTGGTGAAATTCATTTCTGATTAAATAGAGTACTCCGAGAAGTGCAAGTACAGCCACCAAACCGGAAATAAGTCCTTGGAAAAATGCCCTAAATATAAAAGGTCGCGCGATGAAACCCTTAGTAGCACCCACAAGCCTCATCGTATGTATTGTAAGTTTCTTCGAGTATATATTAAGTCTTACTGTATTATTAATCAATATAAAAGAGATGAAGAGTAATAAAGCTATAAAGATGGAAAAAACTAACCCTATTCTCTCCATGTTGGCATTAAGAAGCTCCACAAGCGATTCTTGATAAACCACCTCTTCGACCTCAGGATAAGCAGATATTGCCTCTTTTATCATAGTAAGAGAGTCTTTATGCATATACCCTGCATCTATCTTTAACTCTAATGAGATGGGGATGGGGTTAGTCTCGAAAACATCGAGAAAATCCTCTCCTAATATCTGTTTCATCTCCTTTACCCCCTGTTCCTTCGAGATAAGCTCGACAGATTTCACATATTTTTTCTTACCCAACTCCTTGAGAATCGTTTGGGCATCATAATCTGAAACCTCTATCTTTAGAATAGCATTGATGTTAATGTTCTCTTTGAAATAATTGGAGACACTCCCTGCGTTGACTGCAATGACCCCCATAATGCCGACTAAAAAGAGTACTAGAGAGATACTAATAACGGATGAGAGATAAGAACGGATGATTCTTCCCGATAAAATATTGCTCTCTTTTTTACTCATTGTTGCTCAAAATAAGAACTTCAAAGATAGTTAAATCTAAATATCTAAAAAATTTTTTGTACCTTTGTTGCAATATTAACAAAATACAAACCCACTATTTAAATGAAGAAAATTAAAAGAGTCCTTTTCGTAAATTCTGAAATATTCCCTTACATGCCGGAAACTCCCATCTCCACAGTTGGGCGTTATCTTCCACAAGGGGTTCAGGAGAGTGGAAAAGAGATACGCTCTTTTATGCCTCGTTACGGCTGTATTAATGAAAGAAGAAATCAACTCCACGAAGTCATCCGTCTCTCTGGGATGAACATCGTTGTAAACGACATTGATAGACCCTTAGTTATCAAAGTCTCTTCTATCTCCTCTGCGAGAATGCAGATTTATTTTATAGACAATGAGGATTATTTCCATAGGAAGTCTATTTATCATGATGATAATGACCTCTTTTTAAAGGATAATGATGAGCGAGTTATTTTCTTCGCCAGAGGTGTCCTTGAAACAGTGAAGAAGTTACGATGGAAGCCAGATATCATTCATTGTCAGGGGTGGATTTCCCATGTTTTGCCCATATACTTAAAAAAAGCATATAGAGACGACCCCGTTTTTACGGATGGAAAAGTGGTTTTATCTCTTTACAATGAGTATCTTGAGGAGAAATTTAGTCCGGAAATGAAAGAAAAACTTGCTCTCCCCGGAATAAAGAATAAAGACCTTGAACTGCTGTCAGAACCTAATGGCATAAATCTTGCAAAATTGGCTATTCAGTATGCAGACGGAGTAATCGAAGGAGTTGAAGATTTAAATCCTACACTAAAGGAGTATATCGAAGAACTCAAAGTGCCTCTTTTGAAACATGTAAAAATAGAGACCGAGGATACCGGGTATATACAGCAGTATAATAATTTTTATGACAAAATTTTAAACATCAATGTCGATTAAGAAGATAACACTACTCTTTCTATTAGCTCCATTCACCCTTTTTACTTCGTGTATAGATGCCAATAAAACTGTTGGCGGAGGGTTTTTGACTGAGGATTACGACCTGAAAGTGGAAAAACAGATTTTCAACCTCCCTGTTACCGCTAAGATGCCCGATAGTATTCAGGCCTATTCCGGCTCCTCTTTGATTTTCGGTTATCTTAATGATCCCCGTTTCGGTAAATCATCCGTGGGCTCTGCCTCTTTTATTAAGACGATGACCGACACCACAGATTTTGGTGAAAACCCTGTTTTCAAGAGGGCATATATCACATTTAATTTCGATTCTACTTATACCACCAAGAGAGATCAAGAGGGGATAGCACAGAATATATATGTATATAAGCTTATTAAAGATCTTGATTCTACAAAGTATTTCAATACCTCATTCTCTGCTGCCGACTATGACCCCGTTCCCATTACTGTTGGGACAAACACCTTTTTCGGTGGTGACTCCCTAAGAATGGAGTTATCTGAATCTTTTGGTAAAGAACTCCTATCAGTTACTAAAAGCGAAATAGACACATTTAAGCTCTTTAAGAAGAAGATTAAAGGGTTCTATATTACCTCTTCATCTAATGATATGATAACAAGCGGCGGGAGACTTAATTACATATCTATTGCATCTTCCTATATAACTGTAGATTATATACATAAGCACCCAACGAAAGGAAATAGAGACTCCTCTAAGACTTTTATTGTCGGATTCGATTACGCCCTTAATTACTTTAAGCCGGGCTCTAAGCCTCTCGCAAATGATCGTCCTTCCAATGATCTCTGTTTAGATGGACTCGCAGGGGTTAAGCCATATGTAAAAGGGACAGACTTAATGACCATGATAGGAACATGGGCAGAAGCAAAAGGGATAAATGATGTCTCCAAAATAATACTTTCAAGGGCATACCTTGAGTTCCCTTATGAAGTTCCAACTGATATTGACGATATGAAGTCTTTCCCTAAAATGTTATACCCTTGCTATCAAAAGTCATCAAAAGACTCCATCCAATACTTCTATCCTTTAGGAGAGGTCTATAAAGCAACAAATATTGGAGCGATTAACAGATCTTTGAGTACATATACATGCGATATAACTCGTTATATGCAGGGATTACTAAAGAGTAAAAATATCTCTGAGACATCTAATAATCTATGGCTGATGCCGATTGTAAAATATTCGGACAGTTATGGAAATGTATATTACAATTTCGATAATGTCCGATATTCAAAAGTAGTATTAAACGGAATGACTGCCAATAGGAAACCAACTTTGGTAATGGTTTATGCCGTGATGAATCACTAAACCTTCTTTAGCACCATACAAGTATTATGTCCTCCGAAGCCAAATGTATTATTGATGGCAACTGAGACTTCTCTCTTCTGTGATTTATTCAGAGTAAGATTAAGCTTATAATCTATCTCGGGATCCTCCTCTTCGAAATTAATGGTAGGGGGAACTATACCCGAATTGATAGTATTAATACAAGCCAATGCTTCTATAGCCCCTGCAGCACCCAAGAGGTGTCCCGTCATGGACTTGGTAGAGCTAATGGCTAGTTTATAAGCGTGTTCACCAAATGTGTCTTTAATGGCCTTAAGTTCAGCAATATCCCCAAGAGGGGTAGCAGTTCCGTGAACATTGATATAATCAACAGAATCTGTCGTAACTCCGGCATCTTCAAGTGCAAGACCGATAACAGCTCTTGCCCCTGCCCCATCAGGGCGCGGTGCGGTGATATGATAAGCATCTGCGGTCATTCCGAAACCAGCTATTTCAGCATAGATTTTCGCTCCTCTCTTCTTTGCATGTTCATACTCCTCAAGAACAAGAATACCTGCCCCTTCCCCCATTACAAAACCATCGCGATTCTTATCGAAAGGACGCGAAGCTTTATGGTAGTTTTCATTATTCGTGGAGAGGGCTTGAGATGAGTTAAATCCTCCTATAGAGGGTTCAGTAATCGGAGCTTCAGCTCCTCCGGAAATCATAATATCTGCTTTTCCAAGACGAATAAGATTCAGACAATCCCCGATAGCATGCGATGATGAGGCACAAGCCGAAGTAGTAGCATAGTTCGGACCTGTAAAACCATATCTCATAGAAACATGACCTGCGGCAATATCTGATATCATCTTAATAATAAGAAAAGGACTAAAGCGAGGTATTTTTCCACCCTCGCTATAGTCCATTATCTCTTTTGCGAGGCTCTCTATGCCTCCTATCCCTGAACCAAGTATGACACCGATTCTTGCAAGATTTGCAGTTTCAAGATTAATTCCACTATCCTTTATCGCCTCTTCTGTAGCAGCAAGGGCAAAGTGTGAGAATTTGTCGAGTTTCCGCTCCTCCTTTTTATCGATTCCGAAATTGGAAGGGATGAAATTTTTTACCTGACAAGCAAATTTAGTTTTGAAAAGAGTCGTATCGAAGCGCTCTATAAGTGAGGCGCCACTAACTCCTGCATTAAGGTTGGAAAAGTATTCCTCTATATTGTTGCCAAGAGGGTTAATTGTTCCAATACCTGTAACAACTACTCTTTTGAGCTCCATCGCTATGTCAAAAAAGAATTAAGCTTTTTTCTCACGAATATATGCTACAGCGTCTCCTACTGTTGAGATCTTTTCTGCTGCATCATCAGGAATGTTGATGTCAAATTCTTTTTCAAATTCCATAATAAGCTCTACAGTGTCGAGAGAATCAGCTCCCAAATCATTTGTAAAACTTGCGGTAGGTGTAACCTCGCTTTCGTCAACGCCAAGCTTGTCAACTATGATGGCTGTAACTTTTGAACTAATGTCTTCTGCCATGGTTTAAAATTTTAGTTAATAAATAATTTTTTTCAATTTTGAACTTGCAAATTAAGGTAATATTTTTGGAAAATAAAAATTTGATTTGTGTGTTTCTCTTTTTTTATACTATTTTTGGAGTATGAAACAGAGAATAAGAATAGCCATATTCGCTTCCGGGTCAGGAAGTAACGCTGAAAATTTTATGGAATTTTTCAGTGACTCTGAAATTGCTTGTATTTCACTTATTGTATCGAATAAAAAAGATGCATACGTCCTACAAAGAGCGAAAAGGTTCGAAGTCCCCTCTGTAGTTATCCCCACAAGGGTTTTTCAAGAAGATGGGGGTGAAGTGGTTCAAATATTGGAGAACTATAAGATTGATTTTATTGTATTAGCAGGGTTTCTTTTGAAAATTCCTGCTACACTTTTAAAAAGGTACCACGAAAGAATCCTTAATATCCACCCTGCACTCCTTCCTAAATATGGGGGAAAGGGGATGTATGGTGAGAATGTACATAAAGCAGTGATTGCGGCAGCAGAGAAGGAGTCTGGAATTACTATCCACTTAGTTGATGATATTTATGATCATGGAGAGATTCTTTACCAGTCTAAATGTGAAATAGTGGAGAATGAGACATCAGAGACACTTGCCGAGAAAATTCACCTTCTCGAAAAAGTTTACCCTTCAATAACAGAAAAGTTCATTTTAGATATAAAACAAAACACTATTTAATTTACTACAATAATGAAAAAAACATCTCTTTTGGCGCTTCTATGTGCCCTAATCCTCTTACCATCATCCCTAAAGGCAGACGAGGGAATGTGGATGGTAAATCTTCTTGAAAAAGGTCTTATTCAAAAAATGAAGAAAGCAGGACTAAAACTCCCGGCAAATGTCATTTATGACGAAAATGCTGTTGCTATTAGCGATGCGGTGGTTTCTCTCGATTTTGGATGCACAGGGAGTATGATCTCATCACAAGGGTTATTGATTACAAACCATCATTGTGCTTATGGTGATGTTCACTCTATCAGTACTCCGGAGAACAACTATCTCGAAGATGGCTTTTGGGCATTCACTAAAAAAGAAGAGGTCCCTATCCCGGGTAAAGGGGTCTATTTTTTAAGGAAAGTGATAGATGTAACTGATGAGGTGGCTGCACTTAGGGTTCAGTATGAGAGTGATAACCAGTTCCTTGGCTCCAGGAAGTTAATTTCCATAATGGAGAAAAAATATTCTGAATCATCGGGATATGAGGCAGGATTTGTGGGGATGTGGCGTGGAGAGAAACACTATATATTTCTTTATGAGGTATATAAAGATGTGAGGCTTGTTGCTGCCCCTCCTGTCTCTATAGCAGCTTATGGTGGCGACACTGATAACTGGGAATGGCCTCAACATAAAGGGGACTTTGCCCTTTATAGAGTTTATGGAGACAAAGATGGAAAACCTGCTGCATATTCGAGTGAGAATATCCCTATAGTTCCACGAAGAGTCCTCCCTGTCTCTACAGAGGGTGTTAAAAAAGGGGATTTCACGATGATACTTGGTTATCCCGGAAGTACCGACAGATATAGCTCCTCTTTTCGTATGGATTTCTTTGAAAAACTAAAGAACCCCATTACCACCAAAATACG
>CAZXOP010000042.1:0-14515 GCA_964642235.1 uncultured Muribaculaceae bacterium | reverse complement strand
GGTGCTATGCGAAAGTTATTGACCTTTCAAAAGAGAATGAGCCTGATATTTATAACGCTATAAGAAGAGATGCTCTTCTTGAGAATGTAACTGTTGATGAGAAAGGTGTGATAGATTTTAAAGATAAGAGTGTAACTGAAAACACACGTGTCTCTTACCCTATTTATCATATTGACAATATTGTTAAGCCTATTTCCAAAGCAGGGCATGCAACAAAGGTTATTTTCCTTACCGCTGATGCATTCGGAGTGCTTCCTCCCGTTTCAAAACTTACCCCGGATCAGACCAAATACTATTTCCTATCTGGTTTTACAGCTAAACTTGCCGGTACTGAAAGAGGTATTACTGAACCTACTCCTACATTCTCAGCCTGTTTTGGAGCAGCATTCCTTTCACTTCACCCCACAAAATATGGAGAAGAACTTGTTAAGAGAATGGAAAAAGTCGGAGCTACTGCTTATTTAGTAAACACCGGTTGGAATGGTACAGGAAAGCGTATCTCTATTAAAGATACACGTGCTATAATCGACAGAATCTTAGATGGGTCCATAGACAGAGCAGAGACCACCACCATTCCTTACTTTAACCTTGCAGTTCCTACTTCGCTTAAAGAGGTTGACACCAATATCTTAGACCCTCGCAATACATACACAAACAGAGAAGATTGGGAAGTTAAGGCAAAAGATCTTGCAGGACGTTTCGTGAAGAACTTTACCAAATTTACCTCCAATCCAGAAGGTAAATCCTTAGTTGCTTCAGGTCCTCAAATTTAATTATTACAACTATTCAAAAAAGAGCCGACATCCCTGTCGGCTCTTTTTTTATTGCTCCAAACTCTTTCCCTCTGGGGAGGACTCAGGAGGGGATAGAAAACACCGGGGAGGATTCCTTACGCGGGAGGCAATATAACCTTACATCACGTCCGACCTCCACCCCTATTGAAGAGAGTGCAAATCGTGCAGAGTTATAAGCTTTCTCAGGAGAGTTATTGTTCTCACTTAAATGGCAAAGAAATATCGCCTTCTGATTTCCATTGTATATTTTCTGCAAAGCATTACCACACTGTTCATTGCTAAGGTGTCCATTACCTTGTAAGATTCTCATTTTCAGCTCCATTGTATATGGCCCATCCAGCAACATCTCTTTATCATAATTAGACTCCAATATTACATAATCTGCCTGACGTGCATACTCTAAGGCATGATCAGGGACATCACCTAAGTCAGTCATAAAGACGAATTTATGTCCGGAAAAATCTATAAAATACCCTACAGTTTCACTTGCATCATGGGGGACAGTAAAAGCAAGAAATTTAACCCCACGATGTTCGGAGGGGGTCATTTCCTTTATTACCCTTTTGCATCCTGAAATATAACCGGCAGTAAGAGGATGAGTTTCCAGTGCCTTATGAACCTTTGCAGTGGTAAATACAGGAACACTAAGTTTATCGGCAAGTGCCCCCAAGTGTCTGATATGGTCAATATGTTCGTGAGTTACCAATATCATCTGTATGGATTCCATATCTATACCACACTCTGCAAGTCTTTTCTTTATGGTTCTACCACTTAATCCGGCATCTATTAGTAACCCTAAATCATTATTGCCTATATAATAGCAATTAGCATTGCTCCCGCTCGAGAGACTCAGAAACTTTAACATATAAATCATCTTTAGGATTATATAACAATGTTTTGAAATTAAGAGCATTAGCTGCTTCGATATTAGCAGGACCATCATCGATAAAGAGGGTCTCTTCTGCTTTAATATCAGCCTTTGCAAGCATCTTAATAAATATTTCAGGTGAAGGTTTTGCAACTTTCATCTTATACGAGAGAAAAAGCTCCTCAAAAAAGTACTCCATCTTGTACCCTTTGTCGAGGAACAATTCTTTACATTTGGCAAAACCAATAGGGTTTGTATTGCTTAAAAGGAACATTCTATAATCCCCTCTATAGAAAAGGAGTGTCTCTATTTTATCTTGAGGAATGTCTAATAGAAATCTATTAAGAGAATAATCTATCTCTCTGTCAGTTACTATATGTGGTTTGCCATTTTTCATAGGGAGAGCATTCAGGCGTATGATGGAGCGAAACTCCTTGGCACTTATATTTCCACACTCAAATTTATCGAAAAACCCCATCTGTCTATAAGAGCTTAGTATCTCTCCAAAGTCCTTATACCCAACTATCTCATCGAAAGCTCTAAGGCAAGCTATTCTATTAAGAGGGACTATAACACCTCCAAGATCGAAAACAAGATTCTTAATCATTCTTTTTAAAATTATATGGGGCAGTAAAGATACCATTCTCTGTTATAATTCCTGTAATTAAAGATGCAGGAGTTACATCAAATGCAGGATTATACACATTAACTCCATTAGGGGCAATGGGTTTTGAAAAATAAAGATCCGTCACTTCGTAAGAGGGACGCTCTTCTATAACAATGCCCTCCCCTGTCGGGGTCTCAGTATCAATGGAAGACGAGGGTCCAAGGACATAAAATGGAATCCCGTAGTACTTCGCAATTATCGCAAGTGAAGAGGTTCCCACTTTATTTGCGACATCCCCATTTGCTGCCACTCGGTCGCACCCCACCATGACAATATCCACCTTCCCCTCTTTCATCACCACTCCTGCCATATTGTCGCATATCAGGGTAACATCACCCCCTCCCTTTTTAAGTTCGTATGCAGTCAGTCTCGCACCTTGCAGCAAGGGTCTTGTCTCGTCCACGTAGAGTTTCAGTGGCATTCCGCTCTGCAATGCAAGGTGAATAGGACCAAGTGCGGTTCCATACCTTGAAACTGCGAGATGACCTGCATTGCAATGAGTTAAAACTCCGAATCCCGGACGGAGCAATGAGAGTCCGTGCTTTGAAATTCTCAGACAGCACTCTTTATCCTCCTCTTTGATGGCATCTGCCTCCCTACGAAGGAGGTTAAGTAGCTCATTGGAAGAGAGTGAGGGACTCTTCTCAAGACAATTCTCCATCCTCCGAAGGGCAAATCCAAGATTCACCGCAGTGGGTCTTGCACCAAGCAAGAACTCCTTATTTTTATTAAAATTCAATAAAAAAGTTTCTCGTTCCTCATTAACAAAGGGTATCATAGAGAGATAAATCCCATAAGCTGCTGCAATACCTATAGCAGGGGCACCTCTAACTTTTAGATGGTATATGGCATCATAAACCTCTTCAAGAGTTTTTAAAGTTAAGAAAGACTCTTCAGATGGTAACCTCGTCTGATCTAATATCACCAACCCGTCACCGGTTCTATTAATCTCCACAGAGTCAAAATCTAAAACTCTCTCCATTTTTATCTCCTTAGAGCTCCTCAATTAATTTTGTAAAGAGAGCGGTCATCCTATCTGCAGCAGCATCAGCAGCTTTAACCACATCATCTCCATCATTATAGAAGTCCTCTGCATAATCATCATGTGCCTCGTTTGTAATAACTGACATACCGAAAACAGGGATATTAGAGTGACGAGCTACTATAACTTCAGGTGTAGTGGACATTCCTACAGCATCAGCCCCTATCATTCTAAAATACTTATACTCCGAAGGGGTTTCGTAAGAGGGTCCTGTACCTGCAAGATAGACCCCTTTCTTCAGGTTAATTCCAAGTTCACCCCCTATCTCCTCTGCTTTTTTCATAAGATTAATGTCATAAGGGCGTGTCATATCGGGAAAACGAGGACCAAACTCATCAAGATTAGGACCAATTAGCGGATTAGGGAGGAGATTAATATGGTCACGAATAATCATAAGGTCCCCAACCTTAAAGTCGTAGTTAACACCCCCGGCAGCATTTGATACAAAGAGGTACTTAATCCCCAATGATTTCATAACCCTTATTGGAAGTGTCACTTTCTCCATCGGGTACCCTTCGTAAAAATGGAACCTCCCCTGCATGGCTAAAACAAATTTCCCACCAAGTTCTCCGGCAATAAAATTCCCTTTGTGCCCTATTGCAGTAGATTTGGCAAAATGAGGGATATCACCATATTTTATCACTATCGGGTTACTAATTTTATCAGCCAATTTCCCAAGCCCACTCCCAAGCACTATCCCTATTTGGGGGTATCTCCCTCCAAGGCGAACTTTTATATATTCGGAAGCTTCTTGGATTGCAATTAATTTTTCGTTCATATTCATTGATTTTTTGATTTCGAAATAAGGTTAGAGGCCACTTCATTAGCCTTTCTTAAAATATCAGACTCTCCCGGGACAACTCTCGATTTCATAAGAATTTTACCATCACATATAAGAGTATCCACACAAGAGCTATTTGCAGAATAGATAAGATTTGCCTCGAAATTAAAATTAGGGGTAAAGGCAGCAGAGTCCGTATTTATTAGAGCCAAGTCTGCCAAGGCACCCACTTCCACTCTACCAGCATTTATTCTCAACGCTTTGGCTGCGTTAATAGTAGCCATATCCATTAACTCATTTAATGGCATAGCTCTCGGATCATTCCTCCAAGCTTTCTGCATAATGGCAGTAGTCTTCATAGCTTCAAGAAGGTCCAAATTATTTGAAGAGGCCGCACCATCTGTACCAAGGGTAAGGTTAGCACCCGCCTTCTTTAACTCTCTATACTTAAATTTATAACCGGAAGCAAGTTTCAAATTAGAATTGACATTATGGACAACATTAACCCTCCTGCTCCCCAATATATCTATATCCTCCTCATCAATCCAGACACAGTGAGCAGCTATAACATTGTCATTCAACATCCCGAGACATTTCATCCTTTTAACGGGTGACATTCCGTAACGCTCCATAGAGCTGATTAACTCTTTTTGAGTCTCTGAGAGGTGTATATGGAGAAGGAGATTATTATCATAAGCGAAATTAGTAGCCCAGAGCATATTCTCCTCTGTCACAGTATATCCGCCATGGACTGCCACAGCAAAACGATTTCTCGAATTCCAACTTTTGGAGAGATGATAAGCCTCTTCACACTCTCTTTTCTGACGTTCTGCTTTGGCTAAATCCCCATTATCGAGGAGTACATAAGAGAGCACTGACCTCATACCTGACTCATTTATAGCCTTTTCTGCATAAGGAATATGCCAATACATATCATTAAAACAGGTAATGCCATTTTTAATCATCTCCAGGCAAGCCAGCTTCGTCCCCCAATATATCATCTCCTCATCTAACTTAGCCTCTACTTCCCACACTTTTTGCAACCACTCAAATAGGGGGAGGTCTTCTTGAAACCCCCTCAATAAAGTCATTGCAGAGTGAGTATGCATATTAATGAGACCGGGGATAACGGTCATCCTATTCCCATCAATAATATTATCAGCATCATAAAGAATATCTTTCTCTATTTTTATTATTAAATTTTCAAGAATTAGAATATCCTTTAACTCACCATTATGAATAATGTTCTTAACTAAAATGGAACTCATACTACCAAAAAGTTTATTTTAACAAAAGTACAAATTTGTATGTAGAATAAGAAATTTATTCTTAAAAATTGGAATTAATAAGAATTTATCGACTATTTGTTAATTATTATAAGATATTATGGCTAATTTATTGACTTTTTATTATATTTGCCGAAATATTGCGAAGAGATGATTACAAAACAACTAATATCACCCAAAAGCATAGTAGTAGTAGGCGGTTCCGATGATGTTCATAAACCAGGAGGAGCTACCCTGCGCAACTTATTAACGACTAATTATAGTGGCGAACTTTTCGTTGTTAATCCCAAAACAGACTCCACCCAAGGGGTAAAGTCATATAGAAACATCGAGGAGATCCCATTTGTTGACTTAGCCATCTTAGCCATTCCGGCTCAGATGTGCCTTAATGCTGTCGAGGTTCTTTGTAAAAAGAAGTCTTGTAAAGCTATCATAATTCTCTCTGCCGGATTCCATGAAGATAGTGAAGAGGGAGCCATTTTAGAGAACAAGATAACTCAAATATGTAATAGTACTAATACTAGTCTTATTGGACCTAACTGTATTGGAGTAATGACTCCAAATTACACAGGGGTCTTTACCCAACCTATTCCAAAGTTAAAACAAGGTGGTGTCGATCTTATTTCCGGTTCAGGGGCCACTATTGTATTTATACTTGAAACAGGTATTAAACTCGGTATCTCATTTGGTTCTGTCTTCTCAGTAGGAAACTGCGCTCAAATAGGGGTAGAAGATGTATTGGAATATTTAGACGAGACTTATGTGCATGGAGTTAGCTCTATGGTTAAGATGTTATACATTGAGAGTATAAATAACCCTCAAAAACTCTTTAAACATGCTTCATCACTAATAAAGAAAGGGGCTAAGATAGCAGCCATCAAGGCAGGATATAGCGAAGCTGGAAGTCGTGCGGCCACCTCTCACACAGGTGCCCTAGCCTCCCCCGATAAGGCAGTAACTGCCCTTTTTAGAAAAACAGGTATCATCAGATGTTATAGCAGAACAGAACTCGTTACAGTGGCTGCTGCCCTTACTTTCCCCGAACCAAAAGGGAAAAGATTAGCAGTAATAACTCATGCAGGTGGACCTGCTGTTATGCAGACGGATGTTCTCTCCTCTAATGGTATTGAGATACCACATATTAGTGGACCAAAGGCAGAGCAATTATTATCTAAACTCTACCCAGGCTCTTCCGTGGCTAACCCTATTGATTTTCTTGCGACAGGGACTGCCGCTCAACTTGGTGAAATAATAGACGCCTGTCAAAATGATTTTGATGTGGATGCTATGACAGTTATATTCGGAAACCCAGGATTAAATACTGTCTATGATGTTTTCGACTTGCTTAGCGAAAAGATGAAAACAGCTAAGAAACCGATCTATCCGGTTATCCCCTCTGTAATTAATGCTGAAGGGGAGATTAATCAGTTCCAAGCTAAGGGAAATATAAGTTTCCCGGATGAAGTATCTCTCGGTGCAGCCATTGCTAATATCCTGAATATGCCTCAGGTGATAACAGATACCACCACCCCTCCTGTGGATATGAAACTAATTAGAAAAGTAATTGATACTAACTCCAATGGATATTTACAGCCTGAACAGGTTCAATTATTACTAGACGCAGCTGGGATACTAAGGGCGAAAGAGATAGTTACATTTACTATTGGAGAGGCACTTGAAGCAGCAAGAGAGATAGGCTACCCTTTGGTTATGAAAGTGGTAGGTCCTGTTCATAAGTCAGATGTTGGTGGAGTTTCCCTTAATGTCAATGACGATGAAACACTTACCACGGAGTTCAAGAGAATGATGAGAATCCCCGATACCATTGGAGTATTATTCCAACCTATGCTTTCAGGGACACAGATTTTTGTTGGGGCTAAAAGAGAGGATAAATTTGGACACCTTATTTTATGCGGACTTGGCGGAATATATGTCGAGGCATTCAATGATATTAATTATGCACTCTCCCCTGTCTCTAAGATAGAGGCAGAAGAGATGATTACCTCTCTGAGAAGTTATAAACTAATCAAAGGTATGAGGGGACAGGAAGGGGTAAATATCTCACTGTTTGCTGACATAATAAGACGTACCTCCGCACTCTGTTCTGCGGCACCTGAAATTTTCGAGATGGATATAAATCCTCTCCTCGGAAACTCTAAACAGGTAATCGCAGTAGATGCGAGGATAAGAATTGAGAAATAGATTCCTGCTATGTTTAAGAAGATAGCTGCTTGGTATAAGAGACAGAGTACCACGACACAAGGACTTATTTGGGTTGTTATAATCTTGATTATAGGAATAATTATAAGGTGGCAATATGTAATAGAGGGAGTCGCAAAAGGATTTAATTTTTTAAACACAAAATAATAACTTAAAAACAATAATGATATGGCACTTAAAGGAGCAATAGTGGTGGACACTGAAAAATGCAAAGGCTGTGGCGTTTGTATAGTAAGCTGTCCCACTGACACCATCGCATTGGCTAAAGAGGTCAATAGCAAAGGGTACAATTATATGCACATGGCTAATCCAGAGAATTGTACCGGTTGTACAAATTGTGCAACAGTATGTCCTGATGCAGTAATAACTGTTTATCGTGTAAAAATTTAAAAAAGAACAATATGGCAGAAAAGATTTTAATGAAAGGAAATGAAGCCATCGCATTTGCCGCAATAGACTGTGGCTGTGACGGCTACTTCGGCTATCCTATCACCCCCCAATCCGAAGTGATGGAGACGCTAATGAAAGAAAAACCTTGGGAAACTACCGGAATGGTGGTTCTTCAGGCAGAAAGTGAAACTTCTTCTATCAATATGGTTTATGGCGGAGCATGTTGTGGTAAAAAGGTTATGACCTCATCCAGCAGCCCCGGAGTATCCCTTATGTGTGAAGGTTTAAGTTACCTCGCCGGTGCAGAGTTACCATGTCTTGTTGTCAATGTTGTTCGCGGAGGCCCGGGTCTCGGAACCATTCAACCAAGTCAAGGGGACTATTTCCAGGCTACCAAAGGGGGTGGACATGGAGATTATCGTATGATAGTTCTTGCCCCTTCATCAGCACAAGATATGTACGACTTTGTTGACAAAGCTTTCGAACTTGCATTTAAATACCGTAACCCTACTATGATACTTGCAGATGGAGTTATTGGTCAAATGATGGAAAAAGTAGAACTCAGACCTTCAAAACCTCGTTGGACAGATGAAGAGATTAAGAAGATGTCATCTTCATGGGCTACAACAGGGAAAGGCTCCGATAGAAAAGCTAATTTCGTAACCTCCCTCGCTCTTGAGGCAGCAGTTCAAGAAAAACTCAACTTAAAGTTCAGTGCTAAATATAAAAGCATGGAAGAAGATGTTATGTTTGAATCATTCCAGTGTGAAGATGCAGAACATCTTATAATTGCCTACGGCTGTATGTCGAGAATTTCTGAAAACGTAGTGGAAATAGCAAGAGAAAAAGGGATAAAACTTGGACTTCTTCGTCCTATAACCCTCTTCCCATTCCCTAATAAAGAGATTGACAGATTAATACCTAACCTTAAATCCATAATGTCTGTTGAGCTTAGTGCAGGACAGATGGTAGAAGATATAAGGCTCGTTACTAACGGAAGAGTACCGGTTAACTTTTTTGGTCGTCAAGGTGGTATTGTTCCATCTCCTGAAGAAGTTTTTAATGCTTTTGAAAAAACAATTAAATAATCAGATGCTATGGATATAAAAGATATAATAAAACCCGAAAATAAGGTTTACGGAAAGACTCCTGTATTAACAGATACAGTATTGCACTACTGCCCAGGGTGTTCTCATGGTACAGTACATAAACTAATTGCAGAGGTTATCGATGAAATGGGGATTCAGGATAAGACCATCGGTGTTTCACCGGTAGGGTGTTCCGTTTTCGCATACAATTATTTTAACATTGACTTTCAACAAGCTGCCCACGGAAGAGCTCCCGCACTTGCAACTGCCACTAAAAGGTTAATGCCTGACAAATATGTTTTTGCATACCAAGGAGATGGTGACCTTGCTTCTATTGGAACTGCTGAAATAATGCACGCTTGTAACAGAGGAGAGAATATTGTTGTAATATTTATAAACAATGCTATTTACGGTATGACCGGAGGACAAATGGCACCTACTACCCTACTCGGAATGGTTACTTCGACCACCCCTTATGGTAGAACTGCTGAGCTTAACGGATACCCCTTAAAAATAACTGAACTTATAGCTCAACTTGATGGGACTTGTTATGTTACACGCCAGTCTGTTCAGAACCCTATAGCAGCTCGTAAAGCTAAAAGAGCGATTCGCAAAGCATTTGAAAATTCAGCCCTTAATAAAGGGACTTCATTTGTTGAAATAGTAAGTTCTTGCAACTCCGGATGGAAACTTACACCGGTTCAAGCAAATAAATGGATGGAAGAGAATATGTTTCCTGCCTATCCTCTTGGAGATATTAAAGACAGATAAAAAATACGATTATGAAAGAAGAAATTATAATAGCCGGATTCGGCGGACAAGGAGTCCTCTCAATGGGTAAAATACTTGCTTACGGTGGAATTATGCAAGACCAAGAAGTTACATGGATGCCCTCTTATGGTCCTGAAATGCGTGGTGGTACCTGTAATGTTAGCGTTATAGTAAGTGACAAAAAGATTAGTTCACCCATTCTTAGTAGATTTGACACTGCCATTATTCTTAATCAACAATCCTTGGACAAATTCGAACCACAAGTAAAACCTGGCGGATTACTTATTTATGATCCCAATGGAATTACTCGTCACCCAAATAGGAAAGATATTACTATCTGTAAAATAGATGCAGTAGATGAGTCAGCTAAATTAGGGAATGCAAAGGCATACAATATGGTAATTTTAGGTGCTTTCTTAAAGATGAAACCTATCGTTACCATGGAAAATGTCCTAAACGGATTGAAGAAATCCCTCCCTCCTCGTCATCATAATCTTATACCAATGAACGAAGAGGCAATTAAAGTCGGAATGGAAGCTGTTAAAGTTCTATGAGATTAGGAATAACAACTACCTGCTCCGTAATAGTAGAGAAATCTAATTGTGCTTCATCAGTGGGGTCGGGAGGACTTGATGTCTTCTCGACTCCCTCATTAGTAGGAGTAATGGAGAGAGCCGCATTTGATTCTGTCCAGTCCGAACTTGATGAGGGGTTCACGACAGTAGGCACCAAAATCTCCGTAAGTCACCTTAGAGCCTCCAAAATCGGAGAGCGAATAGAGGCAAAATCGATACTCACAGCAGTAGAGGAGAGGAAATTAACTTTTTCACTTACCGCAACAGATTCAGCAGGTAATCTAATCGGAGAAGGAAACCACGAGCGTTTCATTGTAAATATCGACCGATTCCTCTCTAAATTATAAATAAAAAGGTGGCTAAATCAGCCACCTTTTTTATTTTGCAAATGCCACAGATCGGGTCTCCCTTATAACTGTAATTTTTACTTGACCCGGATAAACCATCTCTTCCTGGATCTTTTTAGCTATATCTGATGAGAGGAGTTCAGCGTCAGCATCTGTAACTTGATCTGCTCCAACAATTACTCTTAGCTCCCTACCTGCCTGAATAGCGTAGGTCTTGGTGACTCCGGGATGTGCTAAAGCAATCCCTTCCATATCTTTTAACCTCTTAATATAAGACTCAATTACTTCACGACGAGCACCTGGACGGGCACCTGAAATAGCATCCCCTACAAGCACTATGGGGGAGATAAGTGAGGTCATCTCCACCTCCTCATGGTGTGCCCCTATTGCGTTGCAAATTTCTGGTTTCTCTTTATATTTTTCTGCTAATTTCATCCCAAGGATAGCGTGAGGAAGTTCAGAGTCTTCATCAGAAACTTTCCCTATATCGTGTAGCAGCCCTGCCCTTTTAGCTGTTTTAGGATTAAGACCTATTTCAGCAGCCATTGTGGCACATATATTTGCCACTTCTCTTGAGTGCTGAAGAAGGTTTTGTCCATAAGAGGAGCGGTACTTCATTCTTCCTATTAGGCGAATAAGTTCAGCATGGAGGCCATGAACACCTAAATCTATACAGGTGCGCTTTCCTGTCTCCATTATCTCATCCTCGAGCTGTTTCTGAACCTTAGTAACCACCTCTTCTATACGTGCGGGGTGAATACGACCATCCGTCACCAACTGATGCAGAGCAAGTCGGGCAACTTCTCTCCTTACAGGATCGAATGCTGAAAGCAAAATGGCTTCAGGTGTGTCGTCCACCACTATTTCCACTCCTGTGGCTGCTTCGAGGGCTCTAATATTTCTCCCCTCTCTACCAATAATTCTCCCCTTTATCTCATCACTCTCTATATTGAAAACTGTAACAGCATTTTCTATGGCAGTCTCAGGGGCTACTCTCTGTATAGTATTAATTACAACCCTTTTAGCCTCCTTGCTTGCTGTTAAACGAGCTTCGTCCATTACATCACTGATAAAAGACATAGCCTCTGTTTTAGCCTCCGCTTTCATGGTCTCTATCAACTGGTTTTTAGCATCTACTGCGGACATACCGGCTATCGCTTCTATCTTTTCAATAGACTCTTGATGCAGTTTATCATACTCTTCACTCTTCTTATTAACTATCTCCATCTGAGTTTTAAGGTTCTCTCTGATGGTGTCGGATTCTTTTATTTTTCTCTGTAAATCTGCTGTCTGTTGATTGATTACAAGTTCTCGCTGTTTAAGTTTGTTTTCAGTCTGTTGAATTTGAGCATTTCTTTCGTTGATATGTTGCTCATGTTCGCTTTTTAATTGAAGAAATTTCTCTTTAGCCTGCAGAATCTTCTCTTTTTTTATGTTCTCCCCCTCAGTCTCTGCGTTCTTAATGATTTCACTCCCTCTCCTTTTTAATATAATGTTTCGTACAACTATGTAGAGACCTATCGCCCCTGCTGCCGAAATTACCGCTGTTATAATTAGTTCCATATATATATAGTTTTATGTTCATCCATATAAAAAGCCGTTAAAGCACTGTTTTCATAAAATCTTAATAAATAAGATTTGAGCTCCGATTTTGGAATCAAACTTCCATCGTCACGCAAAGCGTAATCCCCCGAAAGGTCACCAAGGCCTGCCTTCATCCATCGAGTTGGCTCGGTATTTTAATTCTGTTGATTTTAGCAAAGAGTGCTTTAACGGCTAAAATAAATAAGAGAAAATTAACTCAAATTATTGTCAATATATTCTTTTAACTGAGCATCAAGAGTGGATATTTCAGACAATATTATACCTGAATTATCATTTCTTTTCTCTCTAAGTAACTGAACAACAAACTGGAAGGCTGTTATAGCCAACGCATCTTGATTATCTTGGATTTGAAATCTCTTCTTGGAGTTCTCTAGTCTTTCATTAATCATCTTCACTGCCATACGAACCTCCTCTTCATCCATTGGGGAAATGGAAAAAGGGTATTGTCTATCTGCAATGTTAACTTTTATTGATTGCTTGTTCTCCTCCATTTATCAGTCATTTAATAATGCAATACATTTGTCTATCTCCCTCACAATTTTCCCTATATTCTGCTTAGCTTCCTTAACATCCCCTGCGGATGTCTTGAATGCTTCCATCAACTGTAACTTATCTAATCTTTGTTCTAAATCTTTAATCTTGTTATTACTAATTTCCAACTGTTGTTTGCAACTCTGTAATTGGGAGGTAAGTTCCTTATTTTCAGCATTGACTATCTCAAATTTGGAGATGATATATTCTATCCTCTTCTTAAGTCTGCTTATTATTTTTTCGTAACTCTCTTCCATATTATTTAATACATACAACTCTACAAAGGTAAGAAAGAGTTTTCAATAATTAAAAACTTATTTTATGAAACTCCAAGTGCCAACAAGGGTCTTATATGAAATACAATCTAAATTTAACTCTTTTTTGGATGAGATAAAATCAAAGAGCATGGTACGAACTTCGGGAAATTTATTTACTAACCTTTTGTTTGCCTGATCAGAGGTAATTCCGATAGCTTCAAGTAATCCCCCTGCTCCACAAGCCCTATAAGAGGTCATTGCCACAATATACTCCTTACTCTCCGAGAAATCAGAACCGTTTGCCATAGATTTAATGATAATCCTTTTCCCTTTTGGTGCTGAAACCTTAACATCATAATTAATTCCACCGGCAGAGTCATAATAGTAATATATGCCACTATTATTAACCCAATAGTCGTATGAAACTTCAAGATAATCTTTTATCTCCTTCCCGGTCATTTTTAAAGTATATAAATAATTTTTATAGGGATAGATTTTATATAAATCATGAAAATGGAGTACCCCGGTACGAATTGTATCCTTAATATTGAAAGGTGATGCAAATGATACTTCTGCCCCTGAGGATTTTAGATGAATTAAATGAATAGTACTTACATACTCTGCACTCCCTTTAAGGGCATCAGATAGTATGATATCTCTTGTCAAATACCCCATATTTTTATTAGCATGGGTTTTTACTCTTAAAAAATCTTCTCTAAAGAAATCATTATACGCCTTATCAGATGGAACGCCTGTCATACTTACATTCTCAGCATCGATCTCTTTCTTTATTACTTTACCCCCCTTAAAGGTAAGTTTAACATTTATATCTGAGACATACGAGGCATAAGGACCTGAATTAATTAGCAATACAGAGTCCTGACCATTATAAACCTTCATGTTTCTTGCTTGATGGTCATGAGCAGAAATAACTATATCCACCCCTTTGATATGTTCTGCAAGATACTTTGCGGAATTTTCGCTCACATAACTTCCATCCATAGCAATACCTGCATGAACTGCAAGAACTGTCAAATCCGGTCGCTCTTTTTTATTAACTGCCTGAACAATAGAGTCACACATAGGATAAAGTTCCTTAAAATGTAGCCCTTTGACTATATCCTTAACTACCCAAACACTATTTTTAGGGTTAGTCATCCCTATTACTGCTATTTTAATCCCCCCTTTATTTATAATAGAGTAGGGTTTAAAATAGGGTTTATGAGTAATGGAATCGATAGCATTGGCAGCCAAGTAATCACATTTAAGATCTTTTTTAAGAGCATCATAAAC
>CAZXOP010000041.1:0-14865 GCA_964642235.1 uncultured Muribaculaceae bacterium | reverse complement strand
ATTTTACTCTCCGTTCCTGCTTTAGCCAAGAATTTTAAGAAAAATATAGAACAATCGGTTAAAGCAAGTGGCAAATTTGCAGAGGCTCTATTTAATTTCGGTCTAAAAACCTCTATTAAATATAATAAAGAGGGGTACAACAAGGGTACTAATGGGACTTTTATCTTAAAACCGATAGTTTGGTTCTTCGATAAAACACTATTTAAGAAAGTTCGTCAGGGAATGGGGGGTGAATTGGAGTACTTTATTGGGGGAGGGGCACTTTTGGATATAGACCTCCAAAAATTCTACTATGCCCTCGGTATTCCGATGTTCCAAGGTTATGGCCTTTCAGAGGCTACCCCGGTAATTTCGGCAAATTCATACGATAAACATATATTAGGCTCTTCGGGTGTTCTTGTAAAACCCATGGATCTAAAGATCTTAGATTCTGATGGAAATGAATGTCCTTATGGGGTTCCTGGTGAGATAGTTATCAGAGGGGAAAATGTTATGGCAGGTTACTGGAAAAATCCAAAGGCAACTGCTGAAACAGTGAAAGACGGGTGGCTTTATACAGGTGATATGGGGTATATGCGTGATGCTGAATTTTTATATGTTTTGGGGAGATTTAAGAGCCTTTTAATAGCATCCGATGGAGAGAAATATGCACCTGAAGGGATAGAAGAGACCTTGGTAATGAGAGTACCCGGTGTTCAAAATGCTGTTCTCTATAACAATCAGTCCCCTTATACCATCTGTATCTTAGATATAGATAGAGGTAAACTTCCAAAAGGGAGAGAGGGACTTGATAAGATTAAAGAGGGGATTGATAAGTTTAGAACAGGGGGAGAGTTTGCAGGGATGTTCCCTGAAAGATGGATTCCCACTACTTTTATAGTAGCAGATGAGCCTTTCTCTGAGAAAAACAGGATGATTAATAGTACGATGAAGGTAGTCCGTTCAAAGGTGGAAGAGGCTTACAAAAATAGAATTGAGTATGCCTTTACTGCCGAAGGTAAGGATTATTGTAATGAATATAACTTAAAGGCAATTAACTAATTCAATTTAATTATATGAAGAAGAAAATTAAGTTAGTAATAGGTATAGTACTTTTTATCTTTGTTGGTTTTGTTGCTTTCGGGCTCTTTACCATGCCCAAAGTAAATGGTGTTGATTCCGATAAATTTTCCGCCGAGCGGGTTGCAAAAGATTTAGAGTATATTTCGAAAGAGCATCACTCAGTTTTGCACCCTGTGGAGAGGGGGAGAGTAAGGGATTATTTAGTTTCAAGATTGACCCAAATGGGTGGTTCGCCCACAGTTTACTCATACGACTCCATAAAGTTTAGAAAAACTGATCATTATTTCGATATTGGAAATGTCTATTGTCAGTTTGACCCCATTAATAACACCTCTTCTTCCTATATTTTGTTCATTGCACATCTTGATTCGAGGTTTCCTGAGAAGAAACTCAAAGACACAGTCATTTCTTATGGTGCTGCTGATGACGGATATGGTGTGGGAGTAACTTTAGAACTTCTTGGACAGGCTTTGAAATATAGACAAGAGTGGAAACAGGGGATTAAAATCCTCTTTACCGATTCGGAAGAGAATGATCTTGATGGTATTAAAAAAGCCCTATCACTAAATAGAGAGCTCTTTGATAGTGTCGGTTTTGTGGTTAATCTTGAGGCACGTGGGGTAAAAGGACCGGCATTGCTATTTGAAACATCTGTCGGTAATTCCAAGGTTATGGAGCTATATAAGGAGGCTAAACACCCTTATACTTATTCTTTAACCACAGTCGTTTATCGCTTCCTCCCTAATTTTACAGACTTCACCGTGCTTAAGGAGACATACCCGGGAGTTAATTTCTCTGTTATTGATAATCTTCATTTTTATCATACAGACCTTGACAACTATTCTAACATTAATCTTAAATCGATACAGCATTATGGCTCGCAGCTTGAGCCTATGGTTAATAAATATCTGACTGATGAGATTTACTCAGATGCTAATTATCTTAAATCTGATACGGATGATGTTTTCTTCACTATCCCCGGCTTTAAAATGTTTAGAATGTCGAAGGGGCAGAATTATCTCTTTAATTCAGTGGTATTTGCTCTCTTTTGCATAGCATTAGTCCTCAATATATTAGCCAATAAGATAAGACCTAAAAAGATGTTTATCTCTGCACTATGGGTATTTTTGGCATCACTTGGTATTTTACTTGTCGGAGAGGGGATAGGGTATTTGGCGGCTCTGATTTCAGGTGTTAAGTTTTCACCCACTTGGGTAAGATTTATAAGATATGATTGGTTAATAACCATTATCTCTTTTGTATTGTTATTTGTTGGGTATATTCTCTTCTTCTTAAAGAAAAAGAAGAAATCTCATTATTTTGCAGGAGAGAGTGTGATGGGTGCCTCTTTGGTGCTAATATTATTTTCAGCATCTCTACTCTTTTTCATTGAAGAGAATTTCTTTTTCCTCGTCCCACTACTTTTAGGGAGCATCGGGATTATTTTTTACAATTTTGTTTATTTCAGGATAATAACCCTTTTCTCTGCATTGATGATTGCTTTGTTGCAGTTTTCGTTTTTATATAATTTAATTACTGCTCTAACTATCGGTTCCTTAGGAATAGTGCTTTTTATAGGTTTTTATAGTATTGTAATCATCGTTGGTCTTTTTGAGTGTTACCTTAACCAATCAAGATAATGTCCCATAATAGCTTGAATTTTGATGATATAAGGCCATATAATGATTCGGAAGCAGTTGAAGCATTCCGAAGAATGGCAAAAGATAGCCGTCTGGCTGATATTTCCGCTTTTCTCTACCCAGGTATGCCGTTAAGTAATCTGGAAGGGTTAATTGCTTCTTTAAAAGGGGTTAATGATTACCAGATTAAACTAATGACAAAGGTTGTTGGTACTATATTGGAAAAGACATCTTCCTCACTTACTTATTCCGGTTTAGATTTAACTCAAGATTTCCAAAAAAATCTCCTTATTTCTAATCATAGGGATATTATTCTTGACCCCGCTATAGTTCAGATTATATTCTATCGAAATAGCGTTCCTACCACAGAAATAGCCGTTGGAGATAATCTTATCTCATCTCAGTTTGTAGAAGATATAATTCGCTCTAATCGAATGATAAAAGTAGTCAGAGGTGGTTCGCCCAGAGAGATATACTCCTCATCTCTACTATTATCAAGTTATATGCGAAAGAAGATTGTAGGAGGGGAGTGTTCCATTTGGATAGCTCAACGTAACGGAAGGGCGAAGAATGGTGAAGATCGCACCGAACAAGGACTCCTTAAGATGTTAGATATGAGTGGGGGGAAGGATTTTGTAAAAAACTTTGCTGAACTCTCTATCGTACCCCTTACCATCTCTTACCAATTTGAACCATGCGATTTTTTAAAAGCGAAGGAGTTATATATAAGCAGAAGGCAAAAGTATGTTAAAGCTCCCGGAGAAGATCTAAATAGCATTATAACAGGTGTCACACAATATAAAGGGGGGATACATCTCCATTTTTGCTCTAAATTATCAGAAGAGGAGATAGAGGGGTGTATGAATTTTGATAAGAACGAAAGGTTTAAGGCTCTCTGTTCTTTAATGGATAATAAGATTAATTCCAATTATAAGCTATGGAATAATAATTATATCGCTTACGATTTGCTTAATAATGATAGTAAAAATGCTATGCATTACACTGAAGATGAAAAGCAGGAGTTTATCGCTTATTTTGAAAAAGGGCTCTCTAAAATCGTTGAGAAAGCCCCTGAAATAGATTATTCAGAACTTAAAGAGATATTCCTCTCTATTTACGCTGCCCCTGTTCGTTCTTAACTACCACATCCATTTTGGGTGAGAAGAATTCAATCCCATTTTTAGGCAATTCTTTATAGATAGCCTCATTAATATCGTAGTAAAGTTGCCAGAAGTCACTTGTGCTACTCCATGCTCTTAGCATTATTACAATGGAGCCTTTTCCTAATTCACTTAGTGCAACAAAGGGCTCTGCAGGTTCTTTTAATACCCTTTGATCTTTATTTAAAAGTCCTAAAAGTAGCTCTTTGGTTTTATCTACATCAGAGCCATAAGGGATAGAGATGCTCCACTCTGCCCGTCTTGTATCGGTTATAGAAAAGTTCATTATACTATTAGAGGAGAGTTCTCCATTAGGGAGTATAACAAGCTTGTTGTCAAAAGTGGAGAGGTGGGTATTGGTAATCCTGATACTGTTTACAGTACCTGAATAGCTCCCGGTATCGATTATATCACCTACTTTAAAAGGTTTGAAAAGCAATATCATAACCCCTCCTGCAAAGTTCTGAAGTGTCCCGCTCAACGCCATACCTATAGCAAGTCCACCTGCGGCAAGAAGGGCTGTAAATGTACTTGTTGGGACTCCGAGGGTGGTCACTACTATTACAAAAAGGAGTACGGTAAGTGTTATATTCACAAAACTTATTACAAATCCTGATAGGGAGGGTTCAAGACTCCTTTTATTGAAAACCTTAATTAGAAATCTACGTACCCATCTGATTAGCCATGCACCGATGACATATATTAAAATGGCGGCGATTATCTTCATTCCTAATTGGGTTAAATCACCCCAAATCTTGTTTAGTAACTCTGAACCTGACATACTTGATAGTTCAGAAACTTTCTCTGATATAGCTAAGGATAAACTATCCTTAACCTGAAGAATTGTTATTAGTTTCATCATTTTTATGATATTTATTAATTATCTCTACAAAAATAGTTATTTTTTTATTATATTTGCAGACTGTTTTAATATAATTAAACACTACTTTGATGAAAAGAATTACTCTACTTGATGCCGTCTCTAAAATAAAAGACGGTATGACTGTTATGGTCGGCGGCTTTTTAGGCGTCGGCGCTCCGATTCAGATTGTTGACGCATTAGCTGAATCCGGAGTTAAGGATTTAACGATTATCTGTAACGATTCAGTTTTTCCTGATAAAAGCATTGGGAAACTCATTGTAAACAAACAGGTTAGAAAGGTTATAGTTTCTCACATCGGCACTAATCCCGCGACCATCGATCAGATGAATCTCGGGGAGATAGAGGTTGAGTTTTCGCCACAAGGAACACTTGCAGAGCGAGTTAGAGCAAAAGGGGCAGGCCTTGGAGGGGTACTTACTCCCACAGGACTTGGGACCATTATTGCTGAAGGAAAACCGATTGTCATGGTCGATGGTAAAGAGTTTCTTTTGGAAAAACCGATTGGTGCTGATATAGCACTTATTGGAGCCTCCATCTCTGATGAATTTGGCAATCTTATTTTCAAAGGTACTTCCAAGAACTTTAACCCTTTAATGGCTACGGCTGCTGATTTGGTTATAGTCGAGGCTGAAAATGTTGTTAAAATCGGGGAACTCTCTCCTGAGACAGTTCACACACCCGGTATTTTTGTGAATTTTATTTACAGTAAATCATAAATCTTTATGGCAAAGTCTATTATTAGAATGCGTATGAGCTGCAATGATGCTCACTACGGGGGAAACCTTGTTGATGGGGCTAAAATGCTCCAACTCTTTGGCGATGTCGCCACTGAATTATTAATCCGAAATGATGGTGATGAAGGGCTCTTCAAGGCTTACGATAGCGTTGAATTCTTTGCACCTGTCTATGCAGGCGATTTTATAGAAGCTGTTGGTGAGATCGTCTCCGCAGGCAATTCTTCAAGAAAAATGGTTTTTGAGGCACGGAAAGTTATTGTACCCAGACCGGATATCTCCGGTTCAGCTGCCGATGTTCTCGAAGAGCCAATAATTGTCTGCAAAGCGAGTGGAACTTGTGTGGTTCCCAAATCGTGTCAGAGGAAATAACTAATACTATTCGAGATATGGCAAAATTGATTATTACCGCTGCTATTTGCGGAGCAGAGGTGCTAAAAGAGCACAACCCAGCCGTTCCCTATACAGTAGAGGAGTGCGTTAGAGAGGCAAAATCTGCCTACGATGCTGGAGCAAGTATTATTCACCTTCATGTTCGTGAGGACGATGGAACTCCTACCCAAAGTAAGGAGAGATTTAAAGCAGTTATGGATGCTATTTATAAAGTCTGTCCTGATGTAATTATCCAACCCTCTACCGGAGGTGCGGTAGGGATGAGTAACGACGAGAGGCTTCAGCCTACCGAGCTTCATCCTGAAATGGCAACTCTCGACTGCGGAACATTAAACTTCGGAGGGGATGAAATTTTTGAAAACACTGAAAATACCATTAAATATTTTGGAGAGAGAATGATCGAGAGAGGGATTAAACCCGAACTTGAAGTTTTTGACAAGAGTATGATCGATATGGCCCTCAGACTCCATAAAAAGGGTTTTATCAATAAACCAATGCATTTTGACTTCGTAATGGGAGTTAATGGGGGAATTACCGGTGAGCTTAGAGATTTCGTCTTTTTGCGCGAAAGTATCCCCTCAGATGCTACCTACACTGTCGCAGGGATAGGGAGATTTGAATTTCCACTTGCAGTGGCAGCTATCATTGATGGAGGTCATGTTCGTGTAGGTTTTGAGGACAATGTCTTTATCTCCAAAGGGGTCCTTGCAAAATCTAACGGAGAGTTAGTGGAGAAAGTGGTTCGCCTTGCAAAGGAGTTTGGACGTGAAATTGCAACTCCGGCAGAGGCTCGTGAAATTCTCGGTCTCCCTCCTAAAAAATGAGAATCTTTAAAAACAATTAAATTTTAATAATACAATGAAAAAAGGGAATAAATATGGCGTTCACCGCGTAATAGAACCCAAAGGTGTGCTACCACAACCTGCAAAAAAAATTGATAATAACATGGATGAGATCTACGACAATGAGATTCTCATCGATGTGCAGACACTTAATATTGACTCGGCAAGTTTTACTCAGATAGAGGAACAAGCAGGGGGCGATAAGGCTAAAATAGCCGAAATAATGTTGGACATCGTTGCCAAGCAGGGGAAACATCGTAATCCTGTAACAGGTTCAGGCGGAATGCTTCTCGGAACAGTGGAGAAAATAGGGGATGCTCTTATAGGAAAGACCGACTTGAAAGTTGGAGATAAAATCGCCACTCTCGTCTCTCTCTCTCTGACCCCTCTAAGAATCGATAAGATTAAAGAGATTCGTCCGGATGTTGACCAAGTGGATATTGATGGAAAAGCTATCCTTTTCGAATCAGGTATCTATGCTAAAATCCCTACAGACCTCCCTGAAAAGTTAGCTCTTTCAGCTCTCGACGTGGCCGGTGCACCTGCACAGACAGCTAAACTCGTTAAACCCGGTGATACTGTTCTTATTATCGGAGCAGGTGGAAAATCAGGTATGCTCTGCTGCTATGAGGCTAAAAAGAGGGCAGGAGTTACAGGAAAAGTTATTGGACTTTGTCACAGTGAGAAGAGTACCAAGAGACTTATGGATCTCGATTTCTGCGACTATGTATTTTCAGGAGATGCCACTCAACCTGTTGCTATTCTTGAGAAAATAGAAGAAATCACTAAAGGGGAGATGTGTGATGTTACCATTAATAATGTGAATATTACCGATACTGAAATGACCTCTATTCTCTGTACTAAAAACACAGGTCTGGTCTATTTCTTCTCCATGGCTACAAGTTTTACCAAAGCAGCTTTGGGGGCAGAAGGAGTTGGAAGCGATGTTACCATGATAGTAGGTAATGGTTATACCAAAGGACACGCTGAAATAACCCTTCAGACATTAAGAGAGAGCGAAAAATTAAGGAAGATCTTTACAGAATTATACGCATAAAAGTTATGGCAACGAATAGGCGGAAAATCCTTTATCCGGAGATCCCTGACGAACAGTGGAACGACTGGAAATGGCAGGTCAGAAATAGAGTTGAAACTCTTGAAGATCTGAAGAGATTCGTTGACTTGACACCTGAAGAGGAGGAGGGGGTAAAAACATGTCTTACCACTTTAAGAATGGCTATTACTCCCTATTACTTAAGCCTTATTGACCCTTCAAATCCTAATTGTCCAATAAGAAAACAGGCTATTCCTACTGCTGCAGAGACACATCGTGCTTTAGAGGATCTTCTTGACCCACTTAGCGAAGATGAAGACTCTCCTGTACCGGGACTAACTCATAGATACCCTGACAGGGTACTCATGTTGATAACAGATATGTGCTCTATGTATTGTAGGCACTGTACCCGAAGACGTTTTGCCGGTCAGAAAGATGATGAATCTCCGGGAGCAAGAATAGATAAGTGTATAGAATATGTGGCAAAAACACCACAAGTAAGAGATGTTCTCCTCTCCGGAGGGGACGCTCTTATGGTAAGTGATGCCAAATTAGAGTATATCATCAAGAAACTTAGGGCTATCCCACATGTTGAGATTATTAGAATTGGTTCACGTACCCCTGTGGTTTGTCCTCAAAGGATTACTCCGGAATTAGTGGAGATGCTTAGAAAATATCACCCTATTTGGCTGAATACCCATTTTAACCACCCTGACGAAATCACACCTGAATCATCTGCTGCATGTGCAAGACTTGCTGATGCAGGTATCCCTCTTGGAAACCAATCAGTATTATTAAGAGGGATTAACGACTGTGTGAATATTATGAAGAATTTAGTTCACAAGCTTGTTATGATTAGGGTCAGACCTTACTATATCTATCAATGCGACCTTTCAATGGGGTTGGAACATTTTCGTACCCCTGTGTCAAAAGGGATAGAGATAATAGAGGGGTTGCGTGGTCATACCTCAGGTTATGCTGTTCCTACTTTCGTTGTAGATGCACCGGGAGGAGGGGGAAAAATCCCTGTAATGCCTCAGTATATAATCTCACAGGCGCCGCACAAAATCGTATTAAGAAATTTTGAAGGAGTTATTACCACATATACTGAACCCTCAGAGTATCACCAAGAGTGTAATTGTGAGGGGTGTAAAAGAAATGAGCCAATAGAGGGTGTTTCAGCTCTACTCGAGGGACAAAAATTAGCTTTGGAACCCTCTAATTTCCTTAGGAAGGAGCGGTTACACAAATAAAACCGGATATGCCATTCATCGATGCGATATTGGATTACAAAAGTTTGTCTATTGTCGGTCTTGAAAAAAATAGCGGCAAGACAGAGTCATTGAATTTTATATTGCGACGACTGCCTATCGATGTTAAGTGTGTTTGTGTTACATCGATAGGCTTGGATGGTGAGAGAGTGGACCAAGTGGTCGGGAGCGCTAAACCTGAAATAAGGTTGCCAAAAGGAGTTCTTTTTGCTACTAGTGAGAAACATTATAAGAGTCGTAAGCTTGTTTCTGAGCTCCTTGATATCTCTGAGGAGAGTACTTCCCTTGGAAGGGTTGTTACGGCAAGAGTAGTTACTGAGGGGAAGGTACTCCTTTCAGGCCCCTCTTCTACGGCATCTCTTAAAAGATGGATGGACTCTCTCGATAGATTTGGAGTAGATTTGACTATAGTGGATGGTGCTCTTTCAAGAATGAGCCTTGCCTCTCCGGCTATTACCCAGGCAATGATTTTATCGACAGGAGCGGCACTCTCTTCTAATATCTCTACTTTGGTAAATCAAACTGCTTTTGTCGTGGAGATGATTAATTTGCCTCTCTTCACAGCAGACCCAAACGAGTTTATTAAAGTTTCGTCACTTTCACATAATAGCTCTTCTTTGGAGCTGAAAGGGGGGAAATATATGATTACAGGGGCTTTGACTGATGGTTTTTTAAGGAGGTTGATTCTTAATAGTGAAAAAGGGGCAGAGGTGGTAGTAAAGGATTTCACTAGGATTTTTATCTCTCCGCAGGTCTATCGTTCTTTTATTTCGATTGGAGGTAGTTTGACAGTGGAGCAGAAAAGCAAACTAATTGCTATCTCTGTTAACCCTACTGCGCCGACAGGTTTTGTTTTAGATTCAGACAGGTTATGTGAAAGGCTTTCAAAAGCCGTTAACCTCCCTGTCTATGATATAGTAAAAAATAGATATGAAGATTAAGTCTATTATTGATTCACCTTGTGGTATTCGTTTTTTAATCGAATCGCTCCCACTTATGTCGGGGTATTCGAGGTATGCCCTTTTGGATAGGGATTTGATGGATTCAGAAGCGAATATCTTAGAGGCATATCTTCATACGGACTCTTTCTATAATCTTTTAATAGAGAATCCCGATAATAAATCCTCGCTTGAAATGGTGTTATCTAAGCTTCAAGAGGTAAAAGGGATACATGGAACGATAGAAAAGCTTTTTAATAGGGGAATACTAGATGATATAGAGTTATTCGAGATAAAAAGATTAGCACTCATCTCTGATGATATTGCCGATTTACTTAGAAAGAGTGCTATAAAATACCTTATTCCCCCCTCCTTGAAAGAGGTGATAGAGATACTTGATCCGGATGGGTTAAGAATCTCTTCTTTTTATATCTATTCCTCTTATTCTGAACGACTTGCTTCTATAAGAACCAGAGTGTCAGGGAAAATAGATGAGGGGGAGAGGGAGATGCTTCTCAGGGAGTCATTTGAGATAGAAAACGAAATAAGGAGAGGACTCTCTGCTGACCTTATCCCTTATGCCGAACTCTTAAAAGAGGCTTTAGCCATATTAGTTGAGCTTGATATAACTATAGCAAAAGGGGTTCTTATGAAGGAGATGGGGCTAACTATCCCGGATCTATCTTCTGACGGAACTTCTTCATTTATCGGGATGTTTCATCCTCAAGTGAAAGCTTTGCTTGAAGAGAGTGGGGGGGAGTTCCAAAGTATCGATATCTCTATAGGTAATAACCCCACCATAATAATAGGGGCTAATATGGGTGGAAAAACGGTCGTTTTAAAGACCTTAGCGTTCTGCCAGTATGCATTTAGGATGGGGGTGCCAATCCCTGTTAAATCGGCTAAAATCGCCATTAAATCGGATGTTTTCCTCCTTATGGGGGACGGACAGAGTATCGAAAGCGGTTTCTCCTCATTTGCATCAGAAATAAAGAGAGTCGATTCATTCTTGGCAAAGGTGCGTAAAGGGGAGAATATATTGGCACTTATAGATGAACCGGCAAGGAGTACAAACCCCATTGAAGGGAGTGCGCTGGTTACTGCCTTGATAAGGATTCTTGAAAGAGGTGCTGTTTCCTCGGTTATTACCACTCATTATAATATTGAAGTAAGAGGGTGTAATAGATTAAAAGTTACAGGATTAGAAAATGGAAAAATGAACTACTCACTCTCAGAAGCCCCATCCGGTATAGTCCCGCATGAGGCTCTTGAGGTAGCCAAGATGTTAGAGATAGATAGGGAGTGGATAGATGAAGCAGATAAGATATTAAATTTCGAATAAGATATGGAAAGTAAATTAGGACTTGATTCTAAAAAAATCGAATACGCAAAGGGAGTTGCGGGCTCTATAGCGGATGGTGTACAGCATTTTGTGGAGGGATATACCACAGTGGCTGTTGAGAGGACATTATGTAGGATTTTGGGGATAGATGGGGTGGATGAGAATATGGTTCCCCTCCCTAATGTGGTGGTCGATTCTCTTAAAAACCGCGGAGTACTTTCAGAAGGGGTGCTTTTCTATATGGGGAATGCGATGGTTAAAACCTCTCTCTCCCCACAGGAGATTGCAGAGAAAATAGCATCGGGAAGTATCGATATCACTAAACTTGAAATAGCTGATAAAAAACATATAGAAAGCGTATTACAGCCTGTTATCGAAAGTAGTATTTCGAAAATTAAGATGCGCAGAGAGAGGAGGGAGGAGTATATAAAAACCATCGGAGAAGGGGCAAAACCTTACATCTATGTGATAGTTGCCACAGGGAATATTTACGAAGATGTGGTACAGGCCGAAGCTGCAGCGCGTCAAGGGGCAGATATTATTGCAGTTATCAGAACCACAGGGCAGTCATTACTCGACTATGTCCCTTTTGGTGCTACCACTGAGGGGTTCGGAGGAACTTTTGCTACTCAAGAGAACTTTAGGATAATGCGTTCCGCACTCGACAAGGTGGGTGAAGAGGTAGGGAGATATATAAGACTTTGTAATTATTGTTCCGGACTCTGCATGCCTGAAATAGCTATTATGGGGGCATTAGAAGGGCTTGATGTAATGCTTAACGATGCACTTTATGGTATTCTCTTCAGAGATATTAATATGCAAAGAACCCTTATTGACCAATATTTTTCAAGGGTTATCAATGGGTTTGCAGGGATAATAATAAATACCGGAGAGGATAATTATCTTACCACTGCTGATGCTGTGGAGGCAGCACATACTGTTTTAGCATCAGATTTGATTAATGAGCAGCTTGCTGTTATGGCAGGCCTTCCCCCCAAGCAGATGGGTTTGGGACACGCTTTTGAGATGGATCCGGAGCTTGAAAACGGATTTTTATTGGAACTTGCCCAAGCACAAATGACACGTGAGATTTTTCCGGAGGCTCCATTGAAATATATGCCTCCAACAAAGTTTATGACAGGAAATATTTTTAAGGGGCATATCCAAGATGCGCTTTTTAATATTGTCGGGATATGGACACACCAAGGGATTCAGCTCCTCGGAATGCCTACAGAGGCTATTCACACCCCTTTTATGTCTGATAGGTATCTCTCCATTGAGAATGCAAAATATATTTTTGGTAATATGAAAAATATAGGGGATGAAGTGGAGTTTAAGGAGGGGGGGATTATCCGTACCAGAGCTCAAGAGGTCTTGGATAAAGCCATTGAACTTTTGGAAAGCATTGATAAGGAGGGACTGTTTAATGCGCTTGAAAAGGGGATATTCGGAGATGTGAAACGTCCAAAGAATGGAGGGAAAGGACTTGATGGTGTCTCTCTTAAAGGGAGTCATTATATGAACCCGGTTATTAATTTAATGAAAGGAGGGAAATAATTATGAGTGGAGGACTTTATTCAACTCAGTCAAAAGATTTCGACAAAACTCTCGATTTGACCAAAACCAAGCCTTATGGCGATACCATGAATGATGGCAAAGTACAACTTAGTTTTACTTTACCTGTTCCTATAGGTGACGAGGCTATAGAGGCTGCTAAACAGCTTATTAGAAAAATGGGATTTGAGAACCCTTTAGTCGTTTTTTATAAGGAATTAACCCCCGGTTTTACATTTTTCAACTGTTATGGTTCCACCGGACACTCTGTCGATTTTACCTCTATTGTGGTTCCAAAAGTTGAGTCCACGGTTATGGATATGCATCAGACAGATGAGTTTATTAAAGAGAGAATCGGAAGAAAACTTATATTTGTAGGGGCAAGCACGGGGAGCGATGCACATACTGTCGGTATAGATGCTATTATGAATATGAAGGGGTATGCAGGGCACTATGGTCTCGAAAGATATGAGATGATTGAGGCATATAATCTCGGTAGCCAAGTACCTAATGAGGAGTTTATTGCGAAAGCTATCGAACTTAAAGCAGATGCGTTACTTGTTTCACAGACAGTGACTCAAAAGGATGTTCACATTAAAAATTTGATAAACCTCGTAGAGCTTATGGAGGCAGAGGGACTTAGAGATAAGATGATTCTTACTTGCGGGGGGCCGAGACTTACTCATGAACTTGCAAAAGAGTTAGGTTATGATGCCGGTTTCGGTATGAATACTTATGCTGATACAGTGGCCTCATACGTGGTGCAGGAGTTCGTTAATAGAAATATGAAATAATAATTAAAAATAGAATATTATGGATAAGAATCAAGTTAGAGAAGTGATTGCCAGAAGGGCTGCTTTAGAGATTAAAGATGGTGATGTGGTAAATCTTGGAATCGGTTTACCAACATTAATTCAGGATTTTCTTCCTGAGGGTATTCAACTTATCGTTCATTCCGAGAATGGACTAATAGGGATGGGACCTACTCCTGCAGAGGGGAGTGAAGATCCAAATTATATTAATGCAGGGGGAGGGTATATTACTTATGCCCCTTATGCCTCTACTTTTGACACTGCTACCTCTTTCGCCATTATTCGCGGAGGGCATGTCGATGTTACATTCCTTGGTGCACTTGAAGTGGATGAGAAAGGGAACCTTGCAAACTGGATGATTCCAGGAAAAAAGACCCCCGGAATGGGTGGTGCAATGGATTTAGTGGTGGGGGCCAAAAAGGTTATCCTAACCATGGAGCATACAGCAAAGGGGAATCATAAGATACTTAAAGAGTGTAATCTTCCTCTTACTGCTGCTGCGCAAGTAAATATGATTATAACCGAAATGGGTGTTATGGAGATTACCCCTAAGGGGATTCTATTATTGGAGAAACACCCTGAGTTTACTATTGAAGAGGTTCAGGCTGCCACAGGTGCAACCCTTATAATCTCTCCAAATCTTATAGATATGAAACAATAAATTAAAAATAAATAGTATGAAAAAAGTTTATATAGTTGCTGCAAAAAGAACTGCCATAGGGAAATTTATGGGGAGTCTTAATTCTTTTCAACCGGGAGAATTAGGGGCCATAGTAGTAAAAAACATTTTGGAAGAGACCAAAATTGACCCTAAACTTATAGATGAAGTAATAGTTGGTAATATTCTGTCAGCAGGGCAGATGCAGGGTGTTGGAAGACAGGTTTCTATTAAAGCTGGAATCCCTGTTGAAGTTCCGGCTTATAGTATTAATATGGTTTGTGGTAGCGGTATGAAAGCTGTTAATATTGCTTACCTTAATATCCTTCATGGAAATAGTTCACTCGTTATTGCCGGGGGAACAGAATCGATGTCCAATGCAGGTTTTATTATGTCAGGCGCTCTTCGTCAAGGGAATAAAATGGGGAATATTCAGGCTGTTGATCATATGGTAAATGATGGTCTTACCGATGCTTTTAATCAATACCACATGGGGATTACAGCAGAGAATATTGCCGAGAA
>CAZXOP010000040.1:0-15018 GCA_964642235.1 uncultured Muribaculaceae bacterium | reverse complement strand
TCCGTGGTTCTGACACAGTTACAATAGAGATAGATGAGGCATATATGCCTGCAATACTCAAAACCCCGGGGATGTTTGGACTCTCCGCACCTGTGGCAATCTCTGAGATCCCTGACACTTCCATAAACAATAGCTCCCAACTCATTAAGGGAGACGTCTTTATAGCTGTCAATTCCCAAAGCGTAAAAACGCTTCCAGAAATTCAAAATATCTTAAAAGAGAATAAAGGGAAGGAGGTTTCTGTAGAGCTTAAACGTGATGGAGAGATCGTAACAGTACCTCTTTTGGTAGATGATAATGGGAAAATTCAAGTAGTACTCCAGAGCGATATCTCTGATTTTAATATTACAAAAAAGAATTACAATCTATTAAATTGTATCCCTGCAGGCTTTTCCAAAACTATCAGTACTCTCACTAATTATGTAAGAGAATTAGGGCTGATATTCTCTCCTAAAACAGAAGCATATAAATCTGTGGGGAGTTTCATAGCCATAGGGAAGATTTTTCCTGCTGTATGGAATTGGGAAATTTTCTGGAGGATAACTGCATGGCTCTCCATAATGCTCGCGGTTCTTAATATTCTCCCTATACCGGCACTTGACGGAGGTCACATATTATTCACGCTCTATGAAATAATCACAAGAAAGAAACCTTCTGATAAATTCCTTGAGTATGCTCAAATAGTGGGGATGATTTTATTGTTTGCTATTATTATTCTCGCCTTCGGTAATGATATTTTAAGATTATTTAAGTAAATTTGCTCATTATGAAACAAATGAAAAAATTAAAAAAAATTGCCCTGATTCTCCTATCTGTTTTGGTCGTTGCCGGGTGTGGCAACGAAGCTAAAAATAAGAAAATTTTCCTCCCAAGCATTAGCGGAAAAGCAGGAGATGTTCTTATTGTAATCGATAGAGAATATTGGGAAAGCGAACCCGGTATAGCACTACGGGAGACACTCGCATCAGAATTTCCATTTCTTCCTCAAAGAGAGCCTCTATTTACACTTTACACTGCTCCAAAGAGCTCGTTTACCGGTGGGTTTTTAGTACAACGCAATGTCGTAGTGGTAAATATCAGCCCTTCACTTGACTCTACAAGAGTAGTTTATCAAGAGGACATCTGGGCAACCCCACAATTAGTTATTACCATCTCAGCACCTACGAAGGAAGAGGCATCAAATCAGATCTTAATGGAGAGTGATAAGATGAGAAATGCCATCGACCAAGCTGAGCGAAACAGAATAATAGGGAATGCCAAGACATACCCCGAATTTAAGTCGAGAGATGCCGTAATGGATCAATTTGGTGGATCATTATGGTTTCCTAAAGGGTATTCAATTAAAAAACAGAGCAAAGATTTTATCTGGATCTCTTATGAAACCACTTATATAAATCAAGGTTTCTTTGCTTATAGATACCCCTACAAATCACCTAAAGACTTTGAACTTGCGACTATCATAGCTAAGAGAAATGAAATTCTCGAGGTAAATGTACCCGGAACAAGAGATAAAAGTTATATGATAACCAGTGATTTGTTAGACCCTTCTCTCAAATGGATAAAATATAAAAATAGGGAGTTTGCAGAGGTTCGCGGGCTTTGGGAACTTCGAAACGACTATATGGGTGGACCTTTTGTTTCTCATACTTTTCTCGACAAGAATCAAGAAAACATTATAGTGCTCGAAGGTTTTGTTTATGCTCCAAAGTTTCCTAAACGTAACTACCTCAGGCATGTAGAGGCTATATTGTACTCATTTGAATGGGCAAATTAAGAGTCTTTTGTAAAAATTAATTTGCAAGCTAAGAAATAATTTATACCTTTGCACTCCCAAAATAATGAGGTGGGTTCGTCTAACGGTTAGGACTCAAGATTTTCATTCTTGCAATAGGGGTTCGATTCCCCTACCCACTACCATAATAAAGAAAAAATTGTAATGGCAAATCACGCATCAGCAGAAAAGCGTAATCGTCAAAACGAGACACGCAGATTGCATAACAAGTATTATGCAAAAACTACAAGAAACGCCATCCGTGCGCTTCGTAATACTACAGATAAAGAGGCTGCAACAGCAATGCTCCCTAAGGTTTCAGCTATGATTGACAAATTAGCTAAGATTAATGTTATCCATGCTAATAAGGCTTCAAATTTAAAATCAGGTATTTCAGTTTATGTAAATAAATTGTAAATCTTTTTACTTTTTGACGCAATAAGATAAAAAAACTCTCCAATATTTGGGGAGTTTTTTTATAACATAATGGCAAAAATTATTAGAATTAAAGATTGGAAGGAAGAGGAGAGACCGAGGGAAAAAATGATGTTAGATGGTGCTAAATCATTAAAAGACTCGGAACTGATTGCGATTTTACTTAGAACTGGAAGCAAAAATGACACAGCCGTCGATTTAGCGAGGAAGCTACTTGCCAGAGCGGAAAACTCACTCAATACCCTCTCGAAACTCTCTCTTGACCAGTTATGTGAAATCGAAGGGATAGGGATGACTAAAGCTACTACCATTATTGCACTCTTCGAATTAATGGCGAGATTCTCCTCAGAAATCCCTGACGCAAAACCACAGATAGTCTCCTCCGACTCTGTGGTGAAAATAATTGCACCACTCCTTAAAAACTTACCACACGAAGAGTGCTGGGTACTCTATCTCAATAGAGCAAACAAGCTCATCGGAAGGGAGAGGATAAGTGTGGGAGGGGTTAGTGCGACTATTATGGATACAAGACTTATTATAAAGAAGGCTGTTGAAAAACTTGCAAGTGCTATTGTTATTGTCCATAACCACCCATCGGGGAACCCCTATCCCGGGGAGCAGGATAAGAAGCAGACACGTCTTTTGAGAGAGGCAGCAGCATTGTTTGACATTGCCCTGCTTGACCATATTATAATTGCCGGAAATAAGCATTTTAGTTTTTCGGACGAAGCGTGTGTGTAATTGCTCTCTTTTTATTACTTTCGCACCGTAATAATAACAGAGATGCGAACTGATAAAACATTAGGTGTCCTCGGAGGTATGGGACCGGCAGCAACTGCTGAATTTCTAAGGATTTTAGCTGAGAAAGCTCCGGCTGAGTGCGACCAAGAGCACCCTCGAATGATAGTTTATTCAAACACCATAACTCCTGACCGGACTACTTTTTTACTTGGTAAGGGTCCCGATCCCACTAATTATATAAAAGATGGTCTTAATACTCTCATCGGATGGGGAGCAGAGAGACTTTGTGTAATATGTAATACAGCACATTACTTTATAGATGGTTTTAAAGATGAGATCTCCAAGCCGATAATCCATATTATAGAGGAGACTATCCGCGCCTCAGCTACCATTTCGCCCCAAGGCTCGTGGTTAACGGCGACACTCGGAACAATGAATACAGGGCTTTATCAGCGACATGCCGCCTCTTCAGGATATTCCTTTAGAATCCCCTCTAAAGAAATGCAAGCCGAAATACACCATATAACAGACCTTGTGAAGTGGGGGAAGAGAGAGGAGGCAGGAGAAAGATTTAGGGTAGTGGTAGAGGAGCTTTGGAAAATAGAAAAACTCCCGATAGTGGGTGCCTGTACAGAAATACCTATTGCATATAAATGTGCTGATTTGCCAGATGATATGCTAATCTCCTCCCTCGAGGCATTAGTAGATGGTTGTATCAGAGAACTTTATTATAAATAAAAATCCTATCTTTGCAGTATGTTAAAGCAAGGGTTACATCAGAAACTACAGCAGGGGCTCTCCCCTCTTCAAATACAGACCATTAAGCTATTGGAGCTCCCCACACTTGAGCTTGAGCAACGCATTAAGAAAGAGCTTGAGGAGAATCCTGTATTGGACGAAGTTTCCGATGGAGACTCTGACCTTGACGATTCTCCCAAAACTGTCTCTCTCAGTGAATATTCTTCTGATGACCCCACCCCTTCTTACAAACTTTATGTAAATAATCAGGGGAAAGAGTTACAGCCACAGTATAATACTTTCTCCGTAAAAGAGAGCTTTCACCAATCTCTCATTATGCAATTAGGATATCATCATCTTGATGAGCGCAAAAGGACTATTGCTCAGTTTATTATTGGAAGCCTCGATGATGATGGGTATTTAAGAAGGGATATTGAGTCCCTATCTGACGATATCGCATTCCGCCAAGGAATCGAGACGACTCCGGAAGAGACAGAAGAGATTCTTAAGATTATTCAACAGTTTGAACCTGTCGGAATAGGAGCAAGAAACCTCCAGGAGTGTCTGTTGTTACAGATAAGAACAAATCTTAGCACTCCTGCCAAGGAAAATGCCGAGAGGATTTTAGCTAATTGTTTTACGGAATTCTCCAAAAAACACTATTCTAAAATAATGACCAAACTTAATATCTCTGAAAATGAGTTGAAAGATGCCATTGATGAGATAGTTCATCTTAACCCCCGCCCCGGTGGGCAGATTGATGATTCATATATTGAGCAGGCACAGCAGGTGGTCCCTGACTTTATTCTTGAGATAAAAGATGGTGAGTTTCTTATGACAATGCCTAAATTTTCCATCCCTGAACTTCGTGTCAATAGGAGATATGCAGATCTTTTAATTAGCTCCGCAAACTCTTCGTCTCGTGCAGGAAAAGAGGCTGCAACTTTCGTCAAACAAAAACTTGACTCTGCAAAATGGTTTGTAGAGGCAATAAAACAGCGACACAATACTCTTAATAATACAATGAATGCCATAATAGAGTTCCAAAGGGAGTTCTTTATGGAGGGGGATGAGACTAAACTCAAACCTATGGTTCTAAAAAACATAGCAGAGAAGACCGGGCTTGACATCTCCACTATTTCGAGAGTGGTAAACTGTAAATATATTCAGACACACTTCGGTATTTACCCTTTGAAATATTTCTTCTCTGAAGGATTAATGACCGATTCAGGGGAAGAGGTCTCCACAAGAGAGATTAAAAAAGTTCTAATGGAGAGTGTGGAGGTTGAAAATAAACAGAAACCTCTTACAGATGAAGAGTTAGTCTCTGTATTGTCAGATAAAGGGTATAAGGTCGCTCGCCGCACAGTGGCAAAATATAGAGAACAGCTTAATATCCCTATAGCCAGACTTCGTAAGGAGTTATAGCTTGCTTCCGTAAGCAAGATCCCCTGCATCCCCTAATCCCGGAACGATATAAGACTTATTAGTAAGTTCCTCATCTATAGCAGCTACCCAAAGGGTGGTTTTTTTATGTGAAAGGTGCTTTGAGAGATATTCAACACCGTAAGCACTTGCAATAGGACAAACAATATGAGTGTGCAGAGGTTCCCCCTCTGCTGCTAATCTATGGTATGTCAATACTACAGAGGACCCTGTGGCGAGCATTGGGTCAGCAAGTATCAGAATCTTCCCTTCTATGGAAGGTGAAGAGGCATATTCGATTTGGATATCAAATTTATTGTCTTTACCATATTTTCTGTATGCGGCTACGAATGCATTTTGAGCCTTATCAAAGTAATGTAGCAAACCTTCATGGAGAGGTAGTCCTGCACGAAGAATTGTGGCAAGCACTATCTCGTTATCCATAATATTACTTTCAGCTATTCCAAGGGGGGTATGAACCTGATGTGGCTTAAACTTTAACTTCTTACTAATCTCATAAGCAAAGATTTCACCTATTCTTTCAAGGTTTCTCCTAAATCTCATCTGATCTTTCTGGATAGACTGATCACGAATTTCATTAATAAAATGATTAAGAATTGAGTTGGTTTCTCCGAGGTTTATTACTTTCATGACAATATAATATTTCAGCAAATTTACTTTTTATTTCATTAACTTTGCTCATTATTAATAAATTTGATATGGAAGAAAATAATAATACTTTCCTAATCGATGTAGAGAAGGTGTTTGCTCAGAAAACTAAAAAGAAAATTCCTAAATTTATCATAAACTTAGTAAAAAAAATCATCCATCAAGATGATATAAATAATGTACTCTCTCTCGGAAAAGAGTACCAAGGGGTCGAATTTGTGAATAAGGCATTAGAACTATATGGGGTAACATATACACCACATAACAGATACACTTTTGATAGTAGCAGGAAGTACGTTTTCGTCTCAAATCATCCACTCGGGGGACTTGACGGACTTATTTACATATCATATATAGGCTCGCTCTTCGGTAACGTGAAAACATTTACCAATGACCTGTTAATGAACGTAAAACCCCTGCAGTCGCTATTTGTCCCGGTTGATAAATATGGAAAAATGGGACATAGTTACGCTTATGCATTTAATGAAACATTCGCCTCTGATGCTCCGATTGTCTATTTTCCTGCCGGTCTTTGTTCAAGACTAATAAAGGGTAAAGTAACTGATTTGGAATGGAAAAAGGCCTTTGTTACCAAAGCTATTGAACATGATAGGGATATAGTACCCATCTATTTTGAGGGGAGAAATTCCATGCGTTTTTATAGGGTCGCAAAACTAAGGAAATTATTAAAAATCAAATTCAATATAGAGACATTCCTCTTACCAAGTGAGATGTTTAAGCAAAAAAAACGTAACTTTGAGTTTTATATACGAGAACCTATCACGATAGAGACTCTCAAAGCGGGAGGATCTCCGAAACAATGGACAGAGATTATTAGAAATAAAGTTTATGGAACCGATAATTCAGCCTGTTGAAAGAAATTTAATTATTGAGGAACTAACTCAAGATAAGTTTATAAGTCATACCCGTAGAGGGGGAAATGAGTTATATGAAATTACTGCATTTGACTCACCCCACACCATGAGAGAGATCGGGAGATTAAGGGAAATCGCATTTAGAATGTCAGGCGGTGGCACGGGTAAATCTATTGATGTGGATAGTTTCGACACAGATCCACACTACCCATACAAACAGCTTATAGTATGGGATCCAAAAGATAAAGATATATTAGGAGGGTACCGCTATATCTTATGCGGAGGGATAGAGCCTGAGAAATTAGCCACAAGGGAGCTCTTTAGCTTTTCAAAAAAATTCGAAGATGAGTACCTCCCATTTACTATAGAACTTGGACGCTCATTTGTCAACTCTTATTTTTCGGAGGTAAGCAGACGGAAAAAATCTATTTTTTCCCTTGATAATCTATGGGATGGACTTGGTGCATTGATGGTTAAATATGATAACTACAGGTATTTTTTCGGCAAAGCCACTATGTACACCTCTTACAACTATAAGGCAAGAAATACCCTGCTTAATTTTCTTAACAACTATTTCCCTGATAAAGAGGGATTAGTAACTCCTATTAACCCTATTGATTTCGATATTAATAATACATACTATAAAGAGTTATTTAAGAACCTTGAATATAATGAGGCATATAAAGTTCTTATTAATGAATTAAAAATATATGGGGAACACATCCCCCCCCTCATTAACTCCTATATAAACCTCTCCCCTTCCATGAATGTATTCGGAACTGCCATAAATGAGGAGTTTGGTGGAGTGGAAGAGACAGGGATTCTTATTAGAATGGCTGATATATATCCCGAAAAATTAGATAGACATATTAAACCTATGCAGTTCCTGCTCCAAGCAATGGCAAATAAAGTCCGACCTAAATGGTGGAAAAAGCCTCTCTAACTAGAAATGCAGAGGGGTAAACATCCTTAATTTCATTTAAGAACTTCATAGCGTCTGATTTAGTCCTAAAGTTCCCCACTGAGACCTTAAAATAGGGGTTTGCATGTTCCCTATAGACAGGGATAGAGGGGTATTGCTCAGAGAAAACAGCAGAAATCTGTTCAGAAACCACCCTTGCATTCTGTTTATTGTCGAAAAATATTCTAATTCTATACCCTGTAAAAGTTCTTTTTTTATTCTTAATAAGCTGCTTCCCCATCATTACTTTCAAGGAGTCTGAACATATGATAGAACCGCCCAATGAATAGATTAATTTATCAAAAGAGAGGGTATCTCTCTTAGGAATAGTATCTTGTGCCACCTCAACATTCTGCTCGGAGATCTCTCTGTTCTGAGCATTGAGATTCAGAGCAATAAACAAAATTGAAAATAATAATATTAATCTTTTCATCTACTTAAAATATTCAAATAACTGGGTTACCGGTACTCCTTTTATACGAAACTTCTTTTTACATCCCCCCTCAGGTCTTACCGTCACTACCCCATCTACCTTAAACTCATCTGACCTCATATTTCTAAAATTAAGACCTGTTGAGAGTAGTGCTATAGGATCTATTAAAAAGAGCTCCGTAGTAATATTTACTTTCTCTTCAATTTTTGAGCCAACTGAGGTCGGCTCTAACAGATTAATATTAGCAAACTTCACAGTGTCTCTATATAATATCCCCTCTACCCCTTCTAAAATTAGAACTTTAGATGTAGGGTTATTGACAACAGCAGAAACGATTACTTTTGCCTTGGTAGTACTCTCCAACTTGAAACTTTCAAGCCCTACCGAATGAATTGATACTGCATTATAATCAGTGCAACTCGTTAGAACCAATAAGCATAAAGAGATTAAAATAGATATTCGTTTCATAAATAAATAATTTTGATTCTACAAAGATATAAAAAACTTATCTTTGCTGTATGAATAAAAAGAGGGTATTTATAGAAACTTATGGGTGCCAGATGAATGTATATGACACAGAACTTGTCTTATCCATTCTTTTAAAGGAGGGTTATAATCTCTGTGATAGTATTGAAGAGGCAGAATTACTTCTTATTAATACCTGTTCCATAAGAGAGAATGCAGAGCAGAGGGTATTTGGGAGGCTTGAAAGGTTTTTACAAGAAAAAAAGCGAAGAAGGGGGGTTATGATTGGGGTATTGGGGTGTATGGCACAGAGACTAAAAGAGTCCCTTCTTGAACACCCTGCTGTGGATATTGTAATAGGACCTGACTCTTATAGGGAGCTCCCCTCACTTTTAACCGCTCTACAAGGAGAACCAAAACAGATAAATGTAACTCTTTCTAAAAAAGAGACTTATGATGACATTGACCCTGTAAGAATGGACGAAAACGGAGTTACCTCTTTTATCTCCATAATGAGAGGGTGTGATAATATGTGTACCTACTGTATAGTCCCATTTGTAAGGGGGAGAGAGAGAAGTCGAGATCCACAGACTATAGTCAAAGAGGCGAAATCTCTATTCGACATGGGGTATCGAGAGGTAAATCTATTAGGGCAGAATGTCGATTCATATCTCTGGCGTGAACCCGATAACCCGACTGAAACTGTTAATTTTGCTCAGTTGTTAGAGATGGTTGCTCTAATAAACCCTCTGTTAAGAGTCCGTTTCTCCACCTCTCATCCAAAAGATATGGGAAATAGTGTCCTCTACTCTATGGCTATGTATCGTAATATATGTGCTCATATTCATCTCCCTGTTCAGTCGGGAAGCAATAGAATCCTTGAAAAAATGAATAGGAAATATAGTCGTGAATCATATTTGGAAAGAATACGTAAAATTAGGGAGTTTGTTCCTGAAGCCTGTATAACAACAGATATAATAGCAGGATTCTGCTCTGAAACTGAAGAAGATCATCAACAGACCCTCTCACTTATGGAGATAGTAGGATTTGATGGGGCATTTATGTTCCAATACTCTGAAAGACCTGACACTAAAGCTGCCCGTTCTTTCCCTGACGATGTTCCTCTTGAGACCAAAACAAGGAGGCTGAATGAGATAATTGCTTTGCAGAATGAACTCTCACTTGCAAGTAATAAACGTGATATCGGACAAACTTTTGAAGTTTTGATTGAGGGCCCCTCTAAGAAGAGTAAGGAAGAACTTTTCGGAAGAACTTCAGGAAATAAAGTTTGTGTTTTTCCTGCTGAAAATCATAAACCGGGAGAGTATGTAATAGTTAAAGTGGAGAAATGTACCTCTGCAACACTACTTGCATCCATAGTAAAAGAAGATCACAATCACTATAAAATATTTCATCGCCATGACTAAAATGAGGACCATCTATCTCGGTAATTTACGCACTGAGATGGAGCATATCCAATCAGGGAATAAAATTATTACTGATGCCCCACTCGATAATAATGGAAAAGGGGAATTTTTCTCTCCTACAGATATCTTTTCAGCATCCCTTGCCTCTTGTATGCTTACTATCATGGGGATGTCAGCTAATTCTTATGGATTCTCATTAGAGGGCACTACTATCGAAATAGAGAAAATAATGGCATCAAACCCTCGCAGAGTGGCGGAAATAAAGGTCGAGTTCAATTTTCCTAAGGGGAATAATTACTCAGACAAAGAGAAAAGGCTTATTGAATCTGCTGCAAGAACCTGTCCTGTCGCAAACAGCCTTCACCCTGATATTATAAAAACTATTGTTTTCAATTATTAGGAGAGCGACCATTCAGCGCCATCCTTAGTATCTTTTATCTGAACGCCAAGCTCCTTTAGATTATCCCTTATCTTATCGCTTGTTGCAAAGTCTTTATTGGATTTAGCAGTTTTTCGCATCTCCAATACCATCTCCATAAGTCCTGAAATTAGTGTCTCATTTCCTGATTCAGTACGCTCATCTACTATCCCCAACACATCAGGTAGCACGACATTAAATAGATGGTCAAGACGAGTTTTATCCTCCCCATTTAGAGATATTTGTCCCTCTTTAGTTGAATTAACTATACGAACTGCATCAAAAATATGAGAGAGGGCTATAGGGGTATTCATATCATCACATAGTGCATCCAAAACCCCTTTGTAAAGAGTTAAAACCTCTTCATTCTCCTGTACTCCCTCTTTAACTGATAGAGATTTGACATCTTTTGCAGCTTGTAAAACCCTTTTTAGCCCCTTTTCTGCCCCCTGTAAAGCAGCATTACTAAAATCTAAAGTGCTGCGATAATGTGCTTGTAAAATAAAAAGCCTTATGGTCATAGGAGAATATGACTGCTCAAGCATTTTATGAGTACCGTTAAAGAGTTCATTTAGAGTAATAAAGTTACCCAGCGACTTACCCATCTTCTGCCCATTGATAGTAATCATATTATTATGCATCCAATATCTTACCCCTGATGTACCTCTTGAAGCTTGATTCTGTGCCAATTCGCATTCATGATGAGGAAATAGTAAATCCATCCCGCCTCCGTGTATATCAAACTCTTCACCAAGATATTTAGCACTCATTGCAGAACATTCAAGATGCCATCCTGGGAAACCTAAACTCCAAGGGGAGTCCCATTTCATTATATGCTCCGGAGAGGCTTTTTTCCAAAGGGCAAAGTCAAAAGGGGAGCGTTTATCATCCTGCCCATCTAATACCCGCGTATTAGCAATCATATCATCAAGAGAACGACCTGAAAGTATTCCATAACGGTGCTTTTTATTATATGCCTCCACATCGAAATAGACCGAACCATTACTCTCATAAGCAAATCCGGCATTAAAAATCTCTTTAATCAGAGCTATCTGCTCTAATATATGCCCTGAAGCCCTTGGCTCTATACTCGGTGGAAGAGTATTAAGCCTTTTCATAGCCTCTTGATACATTAGAGTATATGTCTGGGCTATCTCCATTGGCTCTAAGAACTCTAATCTTGCCTTTTTCTCTATCTTATCATCCCCCTCATCGGCATCATTTTCAAGGTGTCCCACATCTGTAATATTCCTGACATACCTGACTTTATAACCAAAGTACTTAAACATCCTTACAAGCACATCATAAGTAACTCCCGGTCTTGCATGCCCAAGGTGTGGTTCTCCATATACAGTAGGTCCACAAACATAAAGTCCTACCATATCGGTGTGAAGCGGAGTAAACAACTCCTTCTTTCTTGTCAGCGTATTGTAAATAAAGATATCCTTTGCCATATAGTTACATTTAAATGACAAAGTTACCTTTTTTTTTACTCCTTACAAATCATCAAGGAGTTTTATTGCCATAGTGGTTCTTTTTCCCATTCTTCGTGAAAACCCATATCTTTTATTATATGTTTATACGAATAATCTAAAATAAGGCGTTTTAATAGCACTTTGAAGGTACTATGATTATCAATAATATCGAGAACATATTGTATACATGAAAGGTAAATATAAAGTTTGTTAGGATAGACATCTCTCTTTAGCAAAAAAACATATTCAGTATTAGTAGGTATCTTTATAGGTTGCAGTCTTCTATTCCAAGTTCTACCATGATGCGCACAAATATTACGTAATGTTGTAAAAGAGTGTATCCAATTTTCCAAAATATCTATTTTTTTTAGACCAAAGTGTTGAAGTATCGCCTTTTTCTCTTTGCTCATATTTAAGTTCTCAAATATCTTCGATAATAAACCCATACTAGCTACTTCTAAACTCATCCAAGCAGGTGGTTGCGTTGGATGTGAGTATTTATTTTTGTAATGGTCTATAAAAACTTCACTACTGCGTTGTATTTCATTTTGCAGACTACCAATATGATTAGCAAATCTTACAGAATCCCTATAAAGAGCAGGGTTATTATACCAATGACTACCATAGGTCATTGCAAATTGATGTATGATTTGAGTTCGTAGAGCTATTTCAATCGTTTCGGTAGCTTGGAATATAATAAGTCTTAACTGTGTGTCAAAGTCATAGAGTGATTTAATTTGTTCAAATCTAATACTGCCAATGAATGGATGCTCTAAGTTATCGTTATCCTGAAATGGGTAGGTATATGCTCTCAAGCGATAATAACTGATATTGGAAAGAATTTCATGTGCTTTCTTTTCGTTCTCAATAATCAGCCCCCTCTGTTTAAGCTTTAGCACCTGATCAGAGATACTTAGAGGTTGTTTTAAGTATTTCATGATGCTATAAAATCGAAAACCAGCCCGGGTGCGCTGTTCTTATGTGAAGCGTGGCTGGTACTATTGTATGCAAAGGTACTACTTTTTTTGAATTCACTAAAAAAATTCTACTAAATAAAACCATTTGACAAGGGGGCTTCATTTACAAACCTTCGGTCTCTACAGCCAGTCTGTTGGCAAGGACATCATTATACTGACGTTCATCCCCTTCCGGAGTGGTATATTTATTATTTCGTACCCTCCCTGTAACTGAGACGCATCTCCCCTTTTTAATCTCTTTAAAGTCCACAATCCCTTTCCCTGCCCAAGCAACTATATTATGCCAGGTCGTCTCCTCTTTCAAGGTTCCGTTTCTGTCCTTAAATCTTTCGTTAGTAGCTAAGGTAAATTTAATCACGGAGCTTTCGCCCACTTCGTTAATGCGAGGTTCCTGCCCCACATTCCCTCTCAACTCGATTCTGTTAATTGATCTGTCCATAATTTGTTTTTTTAATAATTAATAACGATACAAAGCAAGCTCCCATTTTCTCTTTAATCTTCACTTTATCCGCTTAAAAACGTTTATATCCGTCTAATAAGCCTCTAAAATTTATAAAAAAAGGGTTCATTTTTATAAAGAGAAAAAGTTTACATTATAACTTGTAATGGGGTGAAAATTCCATTATTTTTGGAGACAAAGAGCTTAAAATATGGAAAATAGCGAAAAAAAATGTTTAGAGTGCGGAAAGAAGTTATTAGGAAGAAGTGATAAAAAGTTCTGTGATGAAGGGTGTCGTGCTTCATATAACAACGATCTCTACCGAATGAAGTATTCACATATACTTAAAATAAATAGAATCTTAAAAAAGAATCACGCTATTCTCGAATCTATTATTTTATCGGGAAAGGAAAAGTGCCCCTGTAAAACCCTCTTTGAAATGGGTTTTAATTTTGATTATATGACCTCAATAGAGGAGAATATTAATAAGCGAAATTCCCTTAAATTAATCTGTTATGACTACTATTATATAATAGGGGATGACGGAATGGTCTCTATATTTGAATGTGAAGAATAATTTTTTTTTGGTGATTTTATACTTATTACTACCTTTGTCATCGAATGAAACGAAACAATATCATAGTTAACAGTTGGTGGTGGCACGTGAATAATAATTCCCGCGGCGCAAACCTGTTGTAAACTTATAGTATAAAAGTATATTCAGCCCTTTGTGTTCGCACGAAGGGCTTTTTTGATTTAAAAATGATAGACGATTAAAAATTAATATGTTGCTTTATGAAAACCACTAAAAAATTCTTCCTTCCGGATGAAGAAATCCCAACAGCTTGGTATAATGTCCTTGCCGATATGAAACCATTACAACCAATGTTAAACCCTCGCACTAAACTCCCCCTTGAGCCTCAAGATATGGAGCCGCTTTTTGCAAAAGGGCTAATAGAACAGGAGTTCTCAAAGGAGCGATGGATAGAGATTCCTGAAGAGGTAAGAACCTTATATCAGATTTATCGCCCATCCCCTTTAATAAGGGCAAGTGGACTTGAAAAGGCATTAGATACACCTGCAAGAATATATTTTAAAAACGAAAGTGTCTCTCCGGTAGGCTCTCATAAGCTTAACTCTGCTATCCCTCAAGCATATTATAATAAAATAGAGGGGGTTAAACACCTTACCACTGAGACAGGGGCAGGTCAATGGGGATCGGCTATAACTATCGCAGGAACTCACTTCGGACTCGACACAGAGGTGTTTATGGTCAAAGTAAGTTACCAACAGAAGCCTTTAAGAAAAACTGTTATGAAAACTTATGGTGGGAGGGTAATCCCATCTCCAAGTATGACCACAAAAGTTGGAAGGGAGATACTTGCAAAGAACCCAAGCACCCCCGGCACACTTGGAATGGCCATTTCGGAGGCTTGTGAAAAGGCTTTAACCCAACCTGACACTAAATATACTCTCGGAAGTGTTCTTAATTTCGTTATGCTACACCAAACAGTAATAGGACTTGAGGCAGAAAAACAGTTCGAAATGGCTAATGATTACCCTGATATTATAATAGGAGCTTTCGGAGGGGGGTCTAATTTTGGTGGAATATCGCTTCCTTTTTACAGACACCAACTTGCAGGGAGGAGACATTTTGATTTTATTGCTGCTGAAAGCAGTAGCTGTCCAAAACTTACCAAAGGAAAATTCGAATACGACTTTGGGGACTCAATGGGGATGACCCCTCTAATTCCAATGTATACTCTCGG
>CAZXOP010000039.1:0-15527 GCA_964642235.1 uncultured Muribaculaceae bacterium | reverse complement strand
GCTGGGGTCTTACCCGCCACAAATACGAGGAAGAAAATTTCAATTCCAATAGGTTCGATTAAAAGCACAAGACCTGTTATTTGACCCCAAATATCTCTCATTTCAATTCCAATAGGTTCGATTAAAAGTTACGATTGCAAGCGAAAACCCGGAGCTTTTCCAAATTTCAATTCCAATAGGTTCGATTAAAAGCAAGCCCGAAGCGGATAATGAGGGGCAACAGAAAGATTTCAATTCCAATAGGTTCGATTAAAAGATACCTATGCGATAAATACGATTTAATAATGACTAATTTCAATTCCAATAGGTTCGATTAAAAGTAATATCGTTCTTGCGGAGGTGGTTACCTCTCACGAATTTCAATTCCAATAGGTTCGATTAAAAGAAACTACATTTTGGCAGAAGGTAGGGCAGTTCTTATTTCAATTCCAATAGGTTCGATTAAAAGGAGCCATCGCCAGAGCCAGAGCCATAGACATAGATATTTCAATTCCAATAGGTTCGATTAAAAGGGGATAAAGTACCTTATTATAATGTAGATTTTATATTTCAATTCCAATAGGTTCGATTAAAAGTCCGAACAGTCCCCAGCGGCACATTGAAGCATAAATATTTCAATTCCAATAGGTTCGATTAAAAGACAGAAGCATTATGAAACAATTACTTATATCATTTTATTTCAATTCCAATAGGTTCGATTAAAAGCCTCAAGGGGCTATTATACGAGAAAGAGATGCTCACATTTCAATTCCAATAGGTTCGATTAAAAGGAAAAGGCGGTTAATAAGGGTACAGACGCAAGTTATTTCAATTCCAATAGGTTCGATTAAAAGGAAAAGGAATAAATATAAGCAATGAACTTGATCAAGAATTTCAATTCCAATAGGTTCGATTAAAAGTGTCGGTGGTAATGGTTTCTTCTTTACCGTTCCTTATTTCAATTCCAATAGGTTCGATTAAAAGATACAAGTACAAGCGCAATTAATTATCTCTTCTGCATTTCAATTCCAATAGGTTCGATTAAAAGTAGATTCTGTTTGCATAAGCCACAACAAAGAATGATTTCAATTCCAATAGGTTCGATTAAAAGTCCGCCCTCCTCGGTAGCCTCTTTCTTCGTACCCTGTGATTTCAATTCCAATAGGTTCGATTAAAAGTATCCCAGAGCATAAGATAGCCCTCGAAGTAGAGGGATTTCAATTCCAATAGGTTCGATTAAAAGAGAGAGGGGGATAATATTCTCAAAAAATGATAGTTATTTCAATTCCAATAGGTTCGATTAAAAGCACCGAGGAGGCTGCCGAACTTTATAAACTCCTCAATTTCAATTCCAATAGGTTCGATTAAAAGAACTTCAACACAATACACCATACACTCTTTTTTGTAATTTCAATTCCAATAGGTTCGATTAAAAGCCTGAAAAACAAAAAATTCACACCTCTGTTATTCAGGCATATAGATTATACAAAGATACTAATTTTTATGATATATTGTGTCGATTATCAATACTATGAAAAGTACTGACAATCGACACATATTATCCTATGTCCTATTTCTTTCATTTTCAGCATGTCAAAGAACACCCGTCCCACTTTTTCCCCCTTCGTATCCTTTCCATCCCCACTTTTATACCAATTCGACAACTACTTTATATGATATTATCTAAGCTACTCCTCTCTTTTCCAACAATTTGTTTCTCCATAAAATTAGAGTCTCTCCCCTTAAAAATAATTATACTATCATCTTCCTCATTTATTATCTTTTTTGCAAGTATCACTAATTCTTTCAATTTAACCTCCGATATTTCCCCTTCAAAGACTGAGTTTTGGATCCAATTTAGGTATTTCCTGCATAATTTCAGCATTTTCCCTACTCTTTTTTCTCCACAATCATAAACTAATATAACATACATACTACCAATACATCTTAAAAGGTTTATATTCTTCCATTTTTAATAAGTGCTTAGAAAGTTTATAACACTCTAATTTCATCAGATGGCGGTAACTAACATTGCGCCCTAAACTCCTATGCTTAAAAGTTTCCTGCAACCTATCTTCTATAGCTTTAACGAAAATCTTCTTCCCATTGTTATTCAATAAACATTTATTCAAATGTCTTTCAAAGTGTTTTTCTTGGATTTCCTTTTTATTCAACACTCTAAAAATAGTCCTATCGATAATAATAGGTTTAAAAATCTCCGCTATATCTAAAGCAAGTGAGTACCTTCTCTCACCAGGAGTGTGAAGGTAACTAATAGTAGGGTTAAGTTGAGTCTGGTGAATTGCTTTCAGACACATTGAATAGCACATCATGTTTCCAAAAGAGATGAGTGCATTAACCTCATTTTTAGGTGGTTGTTTCGAACGACACTCCAATTGGAAGTCATTAAGTATAAGATCAAATGCTTCATAATAGTATTGTCTTATATTCCCCTCCATACCCATTAACTCCTCAATGGAGTTAGCATAGTCCAAGCTGCTTCGCTGCTGCTCGATTAGTTTCATTATAGGTTCTACATCTCTCCCTCTGCGGTCATAGTATTGAAGATTCTTATGGAGATTATATGCAGCGCCATCCACGATTTTCTTCGCAATAATCAACCTCTCTTTTTTATTGTTATATGCAGCAGTTTGCGCCAGTAGCATCTTCCCGGAAAGAAGATAGTCCTTTGGCATAAAAGAACCCGTGTAGTTTTCATAGTAATCAAAAAAATGTACCGCAATATCACTCTGCCCCAAGAAGTTATAAAGAGCACTATTTGCATTTAATGCTCCAAAAACATAAAACTCACTAATATCCTCCACTGGTAAATAACGAGGTTGTCCACTCCTTTCTTCTCCATTCTCATCCTCTTCTATAGGAGTGAATTTTAGAGTGTTATCCTTGCGTTGCAAGGTGCCTGGGTTAAATAGATAGTAGGTTTTCTTCATACTTCCTCCTTCACATAACAAAACTCATAATAGCTACAACTTTTGCAGATTTTAGAGCTGATGGTTGCGGGACACTCTTTTTTTTTTAATTATTTGCTCTATATCTTCACAAGTTTTTATAATATATTGTTCATCAGATTCTGAAAGTTCTACATGGGCAGTGTGTCGCAGGGTTGGGTACTCCAGAATCCCTTTTACTCCCTCTATACCATTTTTTTTCAATACATATATATAATACTTTACCTGCCACTCATGAGCTTTCTCAACTTTATCAGACCTTTTTATTTCATGAACAATCTTATTCTTAGCATCATAAAAATCAATCTTACATCCATCCACTTCAATCTCTTCGTACCTCTCAGGGCGCTGAGGGTATGAAGTTTCATGAATCAACTTTCCATCGTAAACCAAGTCGGAATTATGCTCCATAGCTATACTATTGGAAAAGAGCCAAAGCTTACGGTGGCATACATGAAAATAATTAAAGTGAGTGCCGGTCATGATAATATAGAAGTTCATAATATCGGCATCAATTTTTATTACTATAGTTTAAGTTAGGTAGCTCTACCTTAAATACGACCTTTGCCTTGAGCGCTGTAAAAACCTTTAGGACTGTGTCGATACTTGCGTTATTTGCATTTCTTTCAAGTCTTGAAATTTGTGATTTTTGAACACCAATAAGTTTTCCTAACTCTTCTTGTGTTAAATTTCGTTCTTTTCTTGTGTTTCTAATGGCTTTTCCCATTATATCCATTTGAAGCTCATATTCAAACAGATCCCTCTCCATGGTTCCTTGTTTTCCGATGAGTTCGTCTTGAACTTGATCTAAAGTGTATGTTTTCATTTCTTATTGTGTTTAATTATTTACTTATAGCTTCTTATTAAAATATTGGTTTCGAAGAGCTTTTGCTTTTGAAATATCAGCCTCTGTAACTTTGCTCCTCTTTTTGATAAACCCATGTGTAGCAACCACTAAAGTTTTAGTAGGTAAAGTTTTATCCCAAAATGCAAATAATCGGTAGTGTAGGCCTCTATACAATGTCCTAAACTCCCAAATTTCGTCTGTAATTTTTTTAAAAAGTTCAGGATCAATTTCTAATTGTGATTTACGAATGTTATAAATAATTTTTTTGTAATGTTTTTTTTCAAGTCCTTTGAGAAATTCAAAGGCCTCATCTAAAAATATTATGTCAAAAAGCCGCTCCATTCTCCCTCATTATTTATTAATGCAAAGATACAAAAGTTTCGTTATAAAGAAACTTTCATATCTTTTGTTTTTTATATTATTCTATTCTTAACTTAATTTACTTTATTTTTAACCGTGTGTCCTATATTTAGGCTGTAATACCAATATTCCCTTTTAATCCTGATTCTCGTAATCGAAAGCCGACATTAATTCAATTAGCTTTTCTTCAGCCTTTTTTAGAGCATCAATACTTTCGCTCTCTGTTAATACATAACCTGAGCAAGGTAAAGTTATAAATAAATCAGCACCTATGGTTTCATCAATAATAGGTTTAGCTTTTGGTCTTTCACTATCCTCTATTAATTTAGATCGAATAGCAGCTGGTAGAGTATTAGCATTGTCGCTAATGGCTATAGCTAATGTTTCCATTAAACTAAATGTTCTGGCTTGATTTGAGGTTATCCTCCAGTTAATCAAAGCACTAGCTAAGGCGGGAATTATATAATCTCTTTTTTCCTTGGGTAGTACTAAGCATCTACCAAATATATTATTAGACTCTTTCCATCCGTTTGCCTTTAATGTTTCTATCATATCCTTTGAAATTTCTGGCTCGTGTTGGTTGGTAGATACGCAAAATAAAGTACGAAGGTCTATTGCTATATCACAAACAAATAATCCTGTTGCTCTTTTATTATCGGGAATCCAATTTCTACGTGGTAATGTTCGCTCGTTTTTTTCTAAGAACCTTTCTATTTCAATTTCTGTTAAGGGTTTGTCGCTCCCTGCTATTCTAACATTAACTGGGTGATAATCTGGTCTATCACTTCTGTCAAAAGTCAAATTTTCTTTATATATTCCAGCTAATAATGGATGTAGTGGGCGCATAGCAGATATTGATAATGGGCTTCTCCTTTTCTTAGTAACTCCATCGCCAGCACGCATCCAACCTCCTATAAGTTGGTCAACATAGTTGGGATCGCATGGTGACCAAGGCTCTTTATTTTCCAATTCTTGCTTTGCCGTAATATTGTAATTAAAGGTAACAGGTGCTACTGGAACATTTAGAATGTCTGTCAATGTCTGAAGCACCGAGCGTTTTACTTGTTGTCCACTTGAAAAAGGGACAGAAAATCCAAATTGAGAATCATAGTAGGTTTTTTGACCATCCTGAACACAGAAAACTGTGTGCTCTGCATGTTTTAGGGTTCGTAAGTAAATGTAAGGTTTCATATCTATTATTTTTTAATGTTATTAATTGCAGCATAATTAAATCGTACTAAAGTCAAGAAATAAGGCACATTATCCGTTGGCATCGTATTTATAATCTTGGCGATTTCTTCTACTTTATCTTTATTTTCAGCATCTGATACAAGATCGACGAGCGATTCAATAAACATTTTTTTGTTTGTAGATGCTGTAATTGCATCAACTTTACGGGAGTTAGAAGTTTTACTTTTTTCCCCACTCTGGGCAAACTTGTGCAGTTCTACTGCAAATTCTTGGGACTTATCCCATAGGTCTTGATTATTTAACATAGCCATTATCCAAATTTTATATGTATTAATACTTATTTTTATTTCTTCATCATCGTTATTGTATTTAGGTGTTTTCCCTTGCTCCATAAACTCTTTTAATCCCTTTGGTTCCAAAGCCTGTAATCCAATGGATCCAGCTTGGCAACTTATGGCAAAACCATAAGCGGTACCCCATAGTCTTTCAGCTTTACTACCATCATCTATCCCAAAAAGTTTTTGATATAAATCTAAGGGACGACGTATTTGTTCTAAAAAAAACGGGATAAAAGCTATCGTTGTGTTGGTTTGTCCATAGTTATAAACATATCCAATTATTTGTGGATTTGAAAAGTTACGAGTAATGCCGATTAGCACTTTTGTCCAAGTTTGAACTTCAATATTCATTATACCATCATTATTGGTCTTAAAAGGCTTTAAGTTGGCTAAGGGGTTATCTGCAACATACATTCTTGAATATCTATGAGCCAGCCACTGCCCATTCCATGTACCAATTTGATTTCCACGTAATTCAGGGATAGATGTCAGTATTCTACGATAGAACGCCCATCCTTCAAAAATATCTAATAGAATTTGTTTATTATTAAGTAAAATAGACATTCCTCCTTGGACTCCAACACCTAACCCACCACCAATCCAAGAGAGATAAACATCCTCTTTTGTGGTATTAAAATCTTGGTTTGAAACTTGCCCGGAAGTGGTAGCCAATACGTCAATTGAAGGATATCCAATAGCAATACTAGCATCAGCTTCATTACTTTCTACTTTCTCAATAAATTTATCAAAACGCTCTTTTCTCTGCATAGTGGTTTCAAAAGGGACGTCTCCCTTAATCATCTTATCCCAACTCAATTTTGGGTTTTCCAATGGAGAATTGCCGGCTGTCATCATATATTTTTCGTCGTCGAAAAAAAGAGGATAGTATTTTTCTATAAAGAAACTTTTTGCATCGTATTTTGTGCAAAAGTGTTCATTATAGGCATCTAAGAATATTTTTCCAAATGTAGATGTTATCATGATGGCTTTTATATAATTTCAAATGTTTTATAATATTCTGGCTTTACAAAATCAATTAATAATCCAATATTATCATCGTATGCCCTATCAGGGATAACAAAGGGCCTCATTCCATAATTTAATTTTTCAAGTCCTCTGTATGCTATTGATTTGTAACTTACAGGAATCTCTAATAATGATTTCACCGTTGTGTTATTTTCCATGTATTTCTGTTTATCATTTTCTGTAATACAAACAGCTGAATTAATATCAAGAGTATCCAATAGAGCAGATTTTGGATAGTGGCATAACTCCTTTATTTGCCAATTGCCATTTGCATAAACAGCGCTTATGTCAATATTAATGAATGATATTACTGGATATACCTCATCGATTTTTGTTTGTATCTCAGTTTCTTGTAGTAATTCGCCATTTGGCAGGGTGTCAAAACTTCTTTTTAAAACATTAATGTCATATGGCTTCTCATTATTTTCATCGTCTGTAGGAGCAATTACGTATATAGGTTTATATAGTCCGATAGTGTTAATATTACGTATTCTGTTTATCCTTCCAAAACGTTGAATAAGAGCGTCTATAGGGGCACATTCGGTTATCATAACATCAAAACTAATATCCAAACTCACCTCAACTACTTGTGTAGAGACGACAATGCAGGCTTTTTCTAAATTGTTAAAATCATTTTTTAGTTTTTGTTCAAGTAAAGCGCGTTTTTCTCTTTTATAGCGACTATGTATTAACATTTTGTTTATGTTTGGATATAGCTCACAGATCTCTTCAAATATTAGTTGTGCTCGTTTTACTTGATTACAGACAATTAGAATTTTTTTATTTGGATTTCTTATGCAAAGGAAGTCAGTAATTACATCTTTGGCTTCTTTGATACTATTAATTTTATAAACAATGTGTCTATTAAAAGTTGTCAATATATTGTTGGGGAGTGAAACTTCGTATACATTATCTTTGCCGCCCATTATCTCAAGAATGCGGTCATATAGGACTGTTGGCATGGTGGCAGTACCAATGTGCACCCTGCAATTAAGTGAGACTAGTATCTCAACTATTTTCAATACAATGGCCTGTGTCGTGCTTGAATAAGTATGTATCTCATCTAAAATTACATCACAGCCCTTCAAATCGATAACCATTGTTTCATATCCCTTAATTCCAAAGACGATTGATGCCATTTGGTGAGGAGTTAACACTTTAACTGATGCTCCAATGTGGCGTTGTAATATTCGTTCCTCAACCTTTCCCTCCTCAATTTTCAAGTTAGAGCTTCCATGTAACAAATGGACTTGGGCATTTGTATTGCTTAAATCTGCTTTAATCCTATCATACATCGCGTTGATAGATGCTTGAAAAGGTAAAGTGTAAAACACACGTCCTTTACAACGCCTAAGTAAAAAATCTGTCTTACCTGCTCCAGTAGGGGCTTTAACTATTGTGTGTTTTTTTATATTATCGGAAGTAACTATGGATAAAGGATATAATTCGTGTGTACGACTATAAAAAGATAAATCAGGAGTAATATATAATTTGTCCACTAATGATTCCGTTTTTTCCTCTAAAGCTGATGCAAGATGGTCAGCAGCCATTAAAACCCCCTTCCATCGTGAATAATTCAGACGCATTTTCTCACAATAGCTAACAACTTCCTCATAGTTTTCTTTAGCCTCATCAATTGAGATGGGGTGAACACAAAATCCAAAAGACTCTAATATTTTTAGTGCATCTTTTTGCCAAATCTCAAATCCCTCAACATGAATTGAGAAACTATCCATGTTGTCATTTAAATCTAATAGTCCTTTTCCTCTCACATCGTTGAATATTGACTTATGGTGTGCCACAATCATATTTGTTATTGCAAGTCGCTCTTGTTCATTTTCCACAAGCGATAGAAAGAATAAAGATGCAATTTCGTGTCTAAACACAAACCCTGGTTGATAAATGTAATCTTGTTTTAATGTGTTCTGAAATAATGGGCTTACTTTGCCAATGTCATGAAGAACGGCTCCTTTCCACGCAATGTCTTCATCCATACCCATGTTTTTTGCAATGATTACAGCTATTTTAGCAACATCTTCAAGGTGTTGTGTTAAAGGAATTTTACAATTACTTTCACTTTTGGCTAATATATAATTTAATTCATTCACTGCATTATTAAACATTTACCCTCAATTTCAATCCAGCCGTACATTGGTTTATTATTATCAAATCGGTTGTATCCAACTAAAAATGATTCCTCTGTTTTACCAAAACGAAGTTCAAATCCTGGCATTTTATCAAACTCAATGGTAGAAATCTCTTGAATAAGCTTGTTTGGCGTAAGGACATCTTCATTTCTACACAAACAAATATGTTGTTTAGCTGCTATTTCAGCATCTTCTTGTGAATTAAAAGCAAGTAATAAAATAGGTTCTATTATTACCCCACGAGTTAATATAGCTTTGCTTCTAATCATTAATCCTTCTCTTTTTTTATATTCCCAACCTCTAGTTTGAGTCTGTTCTTGCTGTAGACTGACATTATTATAATTTAATTTATGCCGAACAATTTTTTTAATACTACCATTCTCTGAAAGTAGTTCCGGAAATAATTTCTTTTCAATCCCCTCTATAATAGAAGGCGTAAGAAACTGTTGGCTAAAAGTTTCGCTGTCTCTTACGGCCGTCCAAGGTTTAATAAAACCAAATGGTCCAGAATATTTCACGACATATAACTGATCTTTCATAATTATTTATTTTAATGCACCAAAACCAACTCCAGTGCTATTACCTACTCCTACGTTCCAAATAAATGCTTTTGTTGTTGGGTTAGCATTTATGGTAATTGGACAAAAACTTGCTCTATTTCCAATACCATCATAGTCAATTAACTTTGATTTTGCCCCATTATAAGATTTGTCGAATTCTATTTTTAAACTTTCATCTTCTATACCGCATGATGCCATTTTATTAAATATACTTCTAGTTAGTAGCTCATCAGCTATGGGATTCTCAAATAAAATATGTTCTATTTTATCTTCGGTCTTCAATTTAATCAATATTGGACTTGCTAAAAAGAAATAACTTTGATTTGATAAATCAGGATTTTCTTGTATAAAGATATCAGTAACAGACAAACCTGAAAACATTGAATTGTCTTTCCTAATACCTGTAATAATTTGCTTGATAAACTCGTCATGGTATGCACTTATAAACATGGATAGAGTTTGTTTGCCTGGCTTAAAACCTTGTTTTAATGTAGTAAGCCCTTCCAATAATGAGAATGAATAGAGCGATATATCGCCATGATACTCATTTTGTCCAAGCCACTTATGTATAACACCAGTAAGCAAATGTTGATGACTAAACGGAATTATCTTCCCTTGATGTGATATAGCAAGATGTATTCGCATATGATAATTATTTTAAAATACATTTTTACATTCCAAGTGTAATCGAAGATCAGGTTGGATTTTTTTACATATCTCTTACACTTTACAATCTTTCTTTTACTGCCCCAAATATAATAAACATAACTCAACTTTCAAAGCTTTTTACTCCCTAATAAACACTTAAATACCGAGTGTAAAAGGCATTTGCAAATCTACCTCACGTTTTTGACAACTTTTGACAATTTTAATATTCCTAACAATTATTTTATTCCGCACTAAGCATATGAGCGTAATAGGTGAGCCATAGAAAAGTGGGCAGCCAAACCAATTAAGTTGCCAAACAATATCATAGTAGCTTTTTTGTTGTAATGTTTTTCCCTATACCCTAATTCATTAAATCCCTTAAATTCCGGTAATACTTCGCAAGAAGCTAAAAAGGAACACTCTTCTTCAATTCGAGAGAGTGCGCTACTATCTCCATCCTCGTAGAAATGAATATCACACTTTGCTCCCTGCTCTAAAAGTTGTTTTACTTCTTTAAAATCAAAGCATGCTACACGGTTGTATAGTCTTAAATCTATTTCACGAAATCCTTTTTCTAAAAAATAAGGTATAGTGTCCAGTATTATAACCTTTTTATCCTTAGGATCAGAACAATAAAAAAAGCGATTATATTTATTATACTCATCTTCTCTGTTTATCATTTGAGAGCCTATATCTGTTTGCCAAAAATCTAACATTTTTTCTGTTTTCAGTCTATTAAATTGGATCCATGGCATTGCTTCATCTATCCAATTTTTATCATCCCACACCACTTGATTGAAAAGAGTCAACTTTTTCAAATCAATTTCTAACTTACCACCCAGATTAAAATGCTCTTTTTTAGCATAAATATCAGGGAACTGATTTTTAAACTCTATCACTTTTTCTAAGTCATTAAAATAAATATAAAGAAAAAGGTGTGAGAGAGTGTTTTGTGATTCTATTTTCATATTCTTTATTTTGTTATTGCCTACAATATAAATTTTACCCTAATTGCACCATTCCGGAAACTACCCTCCCCATCTTACCTTATCTGGTTTGGAGGGGATTTACTTTTAATATCTAATCCTTCCTCTTAATATACACGATAATTCCCACTTGACTTTCGGGCTGTTGGTCGGGGCTGAGGCGGTTTATGCGCACCTCGAAAATGTCGGAGTGCCCCATTTCGATAAATTTACTAATTTCATGGTTGTCGCCACGAGGCAGGAAACCTAATTTGCTGTTATTGTAATAGATGGCAACTGCATAAGGATCGAAGGCATTGTCTTTTTCCCTGGCGAGGGTGAGTTCGAGTCCTGTTTTTAATTCTTCTAGTACAATACACCCATCCCAATAGCTAAAGCCGGCAATGTGAGTGGTTAAATAGTGACGGCGCTGTCCCGGAGCCTGTTCAACTTCAGTTTCTCTAAATTTTCCCATAATTTGTCCCATAATATTTATTTTTTAATGTTTTTCTTCTCCTTCTTAAGTCCCTCCTTAACTAAAATTGCATTAATTTCTTCACTTGATGCCCCTTCCGAAACTTTGTCAGCATAATAAGAGCGTAGAGTGTTTGCCTGTTCGAACATGGTTTTTGTCCCTTTTTCATCAGCCTCGAAGTAAATAGTGTTTTGAATGCCTATTTTTTCCCCCTCTAATACAGCATCTTGATTCGCACCGATATAAGCAAATGTCCACCCTTTTAGTTTAAGCTCATTAATCATGGAGTTTAATTTCCAGGCATCAAAAATGGTGGAGGCGTTTTCGAGTCCATCTGTGATAACTGTAACAAACACAGAGTTTTTTTGCTTTTTGTTAATGGTGTTTTGCAAGTGCTTAAAACTAAGTCCCATAGCATCATAAAGTGGGGTACAGTTGTCAGGTAGGTACTCCTTGGACGACAGCTCTTTAGCGTTCTCTATTGGAACTTTATCGTATAAGATCTTCGTGCTATTACACGAATTAAATGATACAAGCGATAAAAAGTGTATTTGAGTTTCTGAGTGTTCTTTTTGAATAGAACGGATGCTCTGGATGGTCTCATTGCAGCCACTTACTGCTGCGCGCTTGATTGATTCCATTGAGCCACTCTCGTCGAGAATAACGAGATTGTAAATGTAGTCTTTTTCCATAATCTTTGTGTGTTAAATTGTTAAACCTAACGCAAAGTTATGGCACCAAAATGACAACTTTTGACACAGTGTTTATAAAGAGCATATTATATCTTTGTTTGCATATTATCATTCATCTATGATAATGTGCAAAAGCTATGATAATGACTTAATAACTAGTAGTATGTTTAGGTTAGCCTGTAGTTTTTACACTGTGTCTCTATCTTATTTTTTATGAATTGTTTAAGTTCGTTGTTTTCTATTATCTCGATGTCTTCTAATAGTCCCATAATGAATCGCCCCACTCCTTCGTAGCCGCAGACTTCTGTGGTGAGTAGCCATTCGTTATCGGAGATTTTCTCGATGAACTGGGCAGAGAGGGGGTACTCTTCGATTAGAAGGCTATATGCTCTAAGTGATAGCTTTATTTTTATTAGGGTGGTGTCGGGGCTGTGAATACGGAAAATATCTATATAACCTTTTTGGTGGGACTCTTTGAATTTCCATTTTTCAGGTGATAATTCGACAGATGAGATTCTTGAGACTTTGAATAGTTTAATCTGATTATCTTCGAGGTCATAACACCAGACTTGCATGTAGTTGGTGGTAAGGGAAAAAGGTTCCACATATCTATCTCTGATATTATCTCCGTGGGCTGATGAGTAGTTTCTGAATATTGCCTGTTGTTCATTCTCGATAGAGGAGATAAGATTTTGGATGTTCTTATTGTTTTTAGTGCTAACAGTGCAGTCAGCCAGGATTTTATAATTATATACTGTGGAGAGTTTCTTTTTAAGATTTTGTTTTAGCAGGTTAGTTTCATCTATACTTTCAATAGCCGATTTTAAGATATAGGCCTCTTCTTCTGTAAAGTGTACTAATTCGCTAATGTCTTTAAAGTAGGGGGAGGATTTATCCAAACGGATATAGTCATCATTCTTTTTTATAACAAATCCGGCTTCTCTGAATGTGTCGATATAACGATAGATGGTTCGTACTGACATATCTAATCGGGAGGCAATGTCGGCAACAGTATATGAGTTGTTGGCTGTAAGTAGCTGCATCAGTCGCAGCATTCTTTCTATTTTAGGTTGATCCATAGTATTAAAGTTTTATTGTTCAATAAGTTCCTACTTAGTAATCCACAATCCTACCCACACTGCAACAATCCCCACTACCACGCTTAAACCAATATAAAGTGCTGACATCCAATAGTTATGATTGTTGATTAAGTTCCAATTTTCTGAAGCAAATGTTGAAAATGTGGTAAATCCTCCGCAAAATCCCACCACAAAGAGGTACTTCATGTTTTCATTAACATTCACAGAGTGGGCAAGTAGCCCAACGATGATTCCTATGAGGAAACAACCCAAAATATTTACGAGAAATGTAGCAAGTGGAAATGAATGTGAGTAGTATTTTTCGGTAAGCACTGAAGTCAAGAACCTCAATATACTCCCTATTCCCCCTCCGAGTCCAACAAGTATAATTTGTTTCAACATAGTCATAGTTGCTTATAGGTTATCTATTAAATCTTTGAGAAGTGTGATGTTATTGTTTCTACATCCAAAGTTAAATAAAATTATGTACTTAAAAAAGTTGCCCGCGATGATAGTAGTCTTGCCAACTCAAAGAGCAATAAATAATCTTTAAGGGAAATAGCTCGGTTCGTGTGTGTATGATGACCCAGGTTGCAGAGAGGTGCTCTTGGAATGGCCTGTGGATAGGGTAGCGTGAAACCTGGGTATCTGAAATGATGGGATTGGATGTGAAAGCTGACCCAGGTTGCAGAGGATACGCTTTGTAAGGGGCTGTTGATGGGGTGACGTGAAACCTGGGTAGTGGAAGGGAGGAGGTTGTTTGTGTATGATGACCCAGGTTGCAGAGGATACGCTTTGTAAGGGGCTGTGGATAGGGTGGTTTGAAACCTGGGTATCTGAAAAGATGGGAGTTGGCCTCCGGCATTCCCATTCGCCTGGCGGCGGGCGTCCTTAATAGAACAGAAAAAGAATTTTCTCTTCGCGAAATTCTTTTTTGCCCACTCCTTTTCGTGAAAGCAAGCTTTCCCTCTAAGTCGTGGACAAAAAGAAATAGAGCCTCCTGCGGAGACTCTATTCTTTTTCTGTTCTATTGGGGTGGAAGATGGGATTCGAACCCACGACCCCTAGTGCCACAAACTAGTGCTCTAACCAACTGAGCTACTACCACCATAAAGTTCTTTTTTTTGCCTTTTTTCATGTTCGGCAAAATTTCCGATTTTACAACGGACTGCAAATATAGAAACCTTTTCTTAAATTTCACCAAAAACCTTCTTTTTTTCATTCTATTTTATATACATTCGCAGGCATTAAAATTATACATCACTATTTTGTTCCTTTTTCTACACTATGTCTAAAGAAATTAAATTGTCTCTCGTATATCGAGATATGTGGCAGTCTTCAGGGAAGTACGTGCCAATGGTTCATCAGTTAAAACAGATCGCTCCCGTGATTATAGAGATGGGGTGCTTTGATCGTGTTGAAACCAATGGTGGGGCTTTCGAACAGGTAAATTTACTATTCGGAGAGAACCCAAATAAAGCTGTTCGCGAGTGGACAGCTCCGTTTAATAAAGCCGGTATCCAGACACACATGTTGGAGCGCGGTCTCAATGCTTTAAGAATGAATCCCGTTCCTGAAGATGTTAGAGAGCTTATGTATAAAGTTAAGGCAAAGCAGGGGACTAACATCTCACGCTCTTTCTGTGGGCTAAATGACCATCGTAACCTTAAAGGCTCTGTGGTTTTAGCCAAAAAAGGGGGGATGATTTCGCAAATAGCTTTGAGTATTACCCACTCCCCGGTACATTCGGTTGAATATTATATGGGTATCGTGGATAAGGTCGTGGAGTATGGTTGTGATGAGATCTGCTTAAAGGATATGGCAGGTGTCGGAAGGCCTGCTTTCCTTGGCCGACTTACTAAGGCCATTAAGGTTAAATACCCTCATATCGTAGTTCAATATCATGGTCATAGCGGCCCCGGTTTTTCAGTGGCCTCAATGCTTGAGGTGGCACGTGCAGGAGCTGACTATCTTGATGTGGCTATGGAGCCACTCTCTTGGGGTAAAATTCATCCCGATGTTATTACCATTAGGGAGATGCTTATTGATGATGGTTTTAAGGTAAAGCCTATAAATATGGAGGCCTATATGGAGGCAAGAACGCTTACCCAATCCTTTATAGATGATTATTTAGGTTATTTTATTGAGCCTGATAATTATAGGATGTCCTCATTGTTAGTTGGTTGTGGCCTCCCAGGTGGTATGATGGGCTCTATGATGGCTGACCTGAAAGGGTTCCACGGAGCTATTA
>CAZXOP010000038.1:0-15726 GCA_964642235.1 uncultured Muribaculaceae bacterium | reverse complement strand
AGCTATTCTAACTATCATAAAAAACCTCCACATCTGTTAATTATTACAAATGTAGAGATTTTATTGCGTTTTTACTATTATGTTATGCCCTATAAACCTATTTAGCTGATAGGTAAGATCCTAAAAATAGTAGAGTTCCGGTGCTTTTCTCTTGAATAGCGTAAATAAATGGGCGGTCTATAATAAACTCATCTGCAGGACCGGGAGAGGTACACATCCCACCACCAATTGTTACTGCTGCAGCCTCCGTCCCCTCTTCATCGGTTTTAATATATGTCTTTTGCTTAAAGAGTGCAAGGAAGATATCTTTACCCCCTGTAATACCGCTAAAGTCAGCGGAATTAGCATCAAATGCCGATTTAACTCCTATATTTCTCAAAGCTTGAATCATGGTATTTTCTGCTTCATATTTCACTTCGAATTTTGGCATTTTCAAATAAAGTCTTTGAGATATCATCTCCTTAGTATATTCATCCCATTTTTCAGGTGTAAGTTCTGAAACCACATCCTTTACCGACACACCCTTATCGGGCAATACGATAACCATACTATACGCCTCATTTCCATAAGGGATACTTAGTACACTAACCCCTTCAAGCCCCTTGTAAAAATAGGAGCTAGATTGGGCCATAAATGTAATCCTACTCTTTGAACCATTGATATTATTGAAGTCTCCCTTGTTACTATCTAAAACTTTAAAGGGTGATGCCCATTTTCCCTTGAAGTAGAGAGCATTGGTATAGTAGAAAATCATATTAGGTTCTATATTGTCTATAATTTTATCTATCAACCCTTTTGTGTTATCAGAGCACCATTTATTAATAGTGGAAACAGCTGTAGGAGAATTAAAATCGAGAGTCTTTACATCTGCATAATAGTTTTCTGCAAGAGTAGTGGTAAAACTTTTAAGTGGAGTAAATCCATTTCTTAACCAGAGTGCATTGGCTATCTTGACATCACATTTTTTGTCCACCTCTTTCAAGGCAGGCACGAGTATTTTATAAAAAAGATTCATCTCCTCCATATTAACAGCAGAGAAACCAAGAGCTGTTTTCATCTCATTAAGAGTCTCGCCGGAAGCTCCAACTGAAAGGGCAGAAAGGGCTAAAGATGCAGAGAGGGGAGAGATGAAGATGTTTTTATCACTTTCAGAGGGGAGAGACGAGAGTGATTTATAAAGATTTAGAGCAAAAGCATTACTGCTGACAACCAATGTCTGTTGAGTTTTGGTTAGCGGAATGTCTTTTCTTTCCTCCTTTGACTCAGCACCCATCTTAGAACATGAGGTCAATACCACAAGGGATATAAGAGAGCTAAGAAATAATGAATTTAAAGTTTCCATTCTTCGGTGATATTATTATATGTAATTTGTACTATTCTGGTAACAGGGTCGGGAGATAAAGCAGCTTTTACCGGTTCATAAATCTTCTCTCCATTTCTTAATAGGGACATGTCTAAATTTCCATTATAATAGGCAAAGCTGGTATTTCTTTCAATGTTGCCATTTAAATGAGCGTCTAACGAATTATTCAACTTAAAATCAACTGCATAAACTGTGGTCTGCTCCTCATAAATTCTTCTTGAATAATCAACCACAGTTTTAACAGTCTCTGTATAAGACCCCAATCCTGAGACTCTGTATTTATAAGTTGCCTGTTCCGGTGCATAAGAGGCTGTAAGTTTAGATGCAGAGACTTCGAGATCACATGACGAGACTATCTGCTCCCCTAATACTGTATAATTTGTAACAACCCTCCATTTGTTTTCAGCAATACAGGTAATTTGAATATCTTTAAAACCTGTCATACTGCAGCTCCACTTTGCTCCAATAGTTCTAATCGATTTCCCATCCCTTACCACTGTTGCATAATCAGGAATTAACCTGCAAGTATCCCCTGAAAACCTAAACTTATATTGTCTGAAAAATTTGTCCTCAATTTTAATCTTTTCTGCCTCCGTGGGAGCAGTGATATATTCATCTATTTTAAGGACATTATCTAAAGCAGAAAGGTGGGGTGAGATAACCTTATCTGTAGTTATGCCATAGGTAAGAAACCCTATCTCTGTCCGCATTAATGAGCGTTGTCCCTCCTCCACTTGACAAGAGTATAGGAAAAAGAGAGATACGACGAAAGCTGCTATACTTTTAACTATATTATTCATTTTTATTCCTCCTAACATTAAAATTTATACCCTAATCCGGCTGTGATTAAACCGGTTGTTGCTGCCGATAGTTCAAATAACCCGTATATTTTATCTCCAATAGTTATCCCGAAGTAGTTCCACTGAACAGCAGGGACGACATTTGTTGTAATTACCGAAGCCCCCTCATTCATATTTATAACATTAAAAGAGAGCCCTATACCCAAACCAAAACTGCTATATAGTCTTACGTTTTTTTGATTTAACCATACCCACCTTACTATAGGCATAAGAGTAACTTGATGATACCCCTGGTGATAAGATAGCGTTTGAGTAGCTTTCTCAAATACATTCTTATATAGACCCGAATAGGTAAGGAGAGCGGATACTTCGAATTTACGACCTAGACGATAGGTGTAACCGGCTGATATAGCACCGGAGATATATGTGGGACCCGAATAATGGGTCATAGTATTAAAGTATTGAGTAAATGTTGGTAAACTACCATAACCCCGATTTGGAAAAATCCTAGAATCTATCAATGGTTCATCAAAAATGAAAGTACGCGTTCTATAATGATCTTTAGTACCATCTAACGGGAATGCCCCTATTGAGAGCCTTATTTCACTCCCTCTTTTAAATTGACCTTGTGGCATATATGATTGTCCTAAGAGTATTAACGGGGAGAGTAAGTTTATTAAGAGAAGTGCCCCGTATTTTAAAAGTCGTTTGTTCATATAATTGGTTGTAATAGTTATAAAAATAAAATGCAGTATCCGGTTAAATACTGCATCTAAAAAATAAAATATCTCTGCTTATAACCCTAATTTAATCTTTATCGCCCTTAGCATATCATCCACCATAGCATCTGTATGCCATTTTGGGTTCCATCCCCATTCGGCTCTTGCGCATGAATCATCTAACATATTAGGCCAAGAGGCTGAAATTTTAGCTTTAACAGGGTCAATATCGTAATCAAATTTCGCCTCAGGAATCCTTTCGTTAATTTTAGCAAAGAGCTCCCTTGGATTAAAGCTCATACAGGTAATATTAAAACTATTACGATGTATAAGTTTCGATGGGTCTGCCTCCATTAATTGGACTATAGCATCGAGGGCGTCAGGCATATAGAGCATATCCATATAGGTCTCTTCAGGTACCTGACAGGTATATTTTTTGGATTTTAGGACTTCGTAAAAAACCTCCACTGCATAATCGGTGGTTCCACCGCCTGGAAGGGCTCCATTGGAGATAATGCCGGGGAATCTCACGCTTCTGGTATCAACTCCGAATCTTGTAAAATAGTAGTCGGATAAAATCTCTCCGGAGACTTTGCATACACCGTAAATGGTGTCAGGGCGCATAATGGTATCTTGTGGAGTTTTGTTTTTAGGAGTGTTATCTCCAAAAGCACCGATAGAACTTGGGGTAAAGAGCGAAGCATTAAACTCCTTTGCAAGTTTTAATGAATTAAGAAGGGCTCCCATATTTATCGACCATGCAAGTTCGGGATTTCTCTCCCCTGTGGCGGATAAGAGTGCAACAAGGTTAAAAATAGTGTCAATTTTATACTTTTTAACCATCTCCGAATATGCCTCGATATCGAGAATATCGAGTTTCTCTGAAATAGCCACTTCTCCTAACTTCTTAACCATCTCATCTTTTAGGTCAGCGGCTATAACATTATCTTGTCCGTAAATTTTCTGAAGGTGAGGAACTAACTCTGTGCCTATCTGTCCTCCGGCACCAACAACTAAAATGCGTTTCATTTTGTTATAATTTTCGTTCACAAAGGTAATAAAAAAGGAGATATTGCCACTATTTTCTTACAAATCATATAAGAGAATTATATTTGCATTATGAAAGGAAGAATACAAATAGGGAAATGTATGACCATAGGCTCCTGTTTTTCTGATGAAATCGGAAAACGAATGAAAGGGGCCGGGTATGATATCTGTATAAACCCTTTCGGAGTTCAATTTAACCCCGCATCTATTGCTAATTCTCTTAAAAGGCTCCTTTCGGGGGAGGAGTTTAACTCAGATGATGTGATATTGAGAGACCCTTATTATGGTAGCAAAAAAGGAAGAAAGGGTTCTACCCCTAAAAAACCTTCTTATCAGCAGGAGAGTTCTCCTCATCGGAGTATTGCCCCCTCCCCTTTCGGATATACCTCTTTTTACCACCACGGTTCATTTACGGAGGCGACGCCTGAATTGTTCCTAAAAAGGGCAAATACCGCATTGAGAACTGCACAGAAGCATTTTATTGCTTCTGATACCATCCTCGTAACCTTTGGAACTCCGTACCTTTTTTTTCATAAGGAGAGGGGAATTATTGTCTCTAATTGTCATAAACATCTCGGCTCCGAATTTAGCAGAGAGGGTCTTAACGAAGAGGAGATAGTGAACCTCTTCCGCCCCATTATTGCGCAAGCAGAGGGGAAGCAATGGGTTTTTACTGTTAGCCCTGTTCGCCATTTAGGGGAGGGGGAAGAGGAGAATATTCGCTCCAAAACCACCCTGATCAATGCTGCCAAAAGGTTGTGCAAGGAGTCCAAAAATGCTGTCTATTTTCCTGCCTATGAGATAGTTACAGAGGAGCTGGCAAATACTGTAAATTATGCGGAAGATGGTCGCCACCCCTCATTTGAGGCAATAGAATATGTTTGGAAAAAATTTCAGGCATTTGCCGTAAACAAAGAGGCCGGATAATCTACCCGGCCTCATATTGTATAAGATATAAATAATCGAAATTATTCTGCCACAGGAGCTTCAGGTGCTGTTTCAGCGGGAGTCTCGGGTGCTACTTCAGCAGGAGTCTCAGGAGCTTCTTCAACAGGAGCCTCTTCTTTTTTAGCTGCTTTGGGTGCCTTTTCTGCCTTGGGTGCTTTAGGAGCTACCTCTGCTTCAGCTGCAGGTGTTGCTGATTTTTTTGCGCGACCGCGACGAGTGGTTGCTTTCTTCTCCTCTTTCTTAGAAGTGGTAGAAGCGAGTGCATGCTCATTAAAATCAACCAATTCGATAAGAGCCATATCAGCTGCGTCACCTACTCTGAAACCTGTTTTGATTATACGTGTATATCCGCCGGGACGATCCATAACTTTAGGTGCTACTACACGGAAAAGTTCGGTAACAGCCTCTTTCTGTTTAAGATATGCAAATACTGTACGGCGTGAATGTGTCGTGTCTTCTTTTGATTTTGTAATTAGAGGCTCTACATACTCTCTCAAAGCTTTGGCTTTGGCAACTGTAGTCTCTATTCTTTTGTGTAAAATCAATGATGATGCCATGTTTGCCAACATCGCCTTGCGATGTCCGCTTTTACGACCTAAATGATTGAATCCTTTATTATGCCTCATTGTTGTCTTCTGATTTCTTTTTTACTTCAATATTATATTTGGAAACATCTATTCCGAAATTCAGTTTCACTCTGTCCATAAGTACATCTATCTCATTAAGAGATTTCTTTCCAAAGTTTCTGAATTTCATCAATTCGGCTCTTTGGTGTGAAACTAAGTCAGCAAAAGTCTCGATATTAGCAGCCTTCAAGCAGTTTAATGCTCTAACTGAAAGCTCCATATCGGAGAGTTTTGTCAATAGTAGATGACGCATGCGAAGAGCCTCTTCGTCAAGAATTTCAGTACTGCTCTTCTCAGGTGCGGTCTCGAGGGAGATCTTCTCATCTGAGAATAACATAAAATGCTGAATCAATATCTTTGCTGCCTCGGTAAGAGCATCCTTGGGATGGATAGAACCATCAGTAGTAATCTCTAAGTTCAATTTTTCGTAGTCAGTTTTCTGCTCAACGCGGAAATTTTCTACTGAATACTTCACATTCTTAATAGGAGTATAGATAGAGTCAATTGGAATTGTTCCAATAGGGGAAATATCACCCTTGTTCTCCTCAGCGGGAACATAACCTCTACCCTTGCCAATCCTTAGGTCGATTACCAACTTTACGGAGGGCTCCATAGAACAAATATGAAGATCTGGGTTAAGAACGGAGAAATTACAAAGAGACTTTGAAATATCTTCGGCAGTAAAATCCTGTTTTCCTGTAACAGTAACTACTACATTTTCACTCTCTTCGTCTTTAACTTCTCTTTTAAAACGTACTTGTTTTAAGTTGAGAACAATATCGACTACACTCTCTATCACTCCGGGGATAGTGTCAAACTCATGGTCAACACCTTGAATCTTAATGGAGGTGATGGCAAATCCTTCTAAGGACGATAAAAGAATACGGCGTAATGCGTTACCAACCGTTATACCGTATCCCGGCTCAAGAGGGCGGAACTCGAAACGACCAAAAGTCTCGGTAGAGTCGAGCATTACTACCTTATCGGGTTTTTGAAATGCTAATATTGCCATTGTATTAATTTTTATTTAGAGTACAACTCTACGATTAATTGCTCGTTGATATTTTCAGGTACCTCACTCCTTTCAGGGAGATTGAGATACTTGCCGGACATTGCTGTCCCGTTCCACTCAAGCCAAGAATGTTTTGAAGTTCCGGCTACAGAGTTCTGAATAACCTCCATGCTCTTTGATCTTTCACGAACTCCGAGAGTCTCACCTGGCTTAACAATAGTCGAAGGTACGTTGCAAACCTCTCCGTTTAAAACAATGTGACAGTGTGTTACAAGCTGTCTTGCTGCTGCGCGGGTAGGAGCTATTCCCATACGATATACTAAGTTATCAAGACGTGATTCGAGAAGCATGATAAGGTTTTCACCTGTACGACCTCTCATTCTGGCTGCTTTGCCATAGAGGTTACGGAACTGTCTCTCTAACAATCCATAAGTATATTTTACTTTCTGTTTTTCCTTTAACTGTGTACCGTACTCTGAGGTCTTTTTACGTTTTTTTGCCAGACCATGCTGTCCCGGAGGATAATTCCTTTTTTCAAAGTATTTATCGGGACCAAAAATAGGTTCACCAAATTTTCGGGCAATTTTAGTTGTAGGCCCTGTATATCTTGCCATAATTAATTACTTTAAATGTTATTATACTCTACGACGCCCTTTGGGACGGCAACCATTGTGAGGAAGAGGAGTAACGTCCACTATCTCAGTTACTTCAATACCTTCTCCGTGAATAGTACGGATGGCAGACTCACGTCCTGCGCCGGGACCTTTCACATAAGCTTTAATTTTCCTTAGCCCTAAGTCATAAGCGACTTTGGCGGCATCTGCTGCGGCTACTTGAGCTGCGTAGGGAGTGTTCTTTTTGGAACCCCTAAAACCCATTTTACCTGCAGATGACCAACTAATAACCTGTCCAACACTGTTGGTCAGTGTTACAATAACATTGTTGAATGTGGAAGAGATATGTGCTTCGCCATAAGCATCCACTTTTACAACTCTCTTTTTACTTGTTGTTCCTGTTTTCTTTGCCATAATTCAGCTTACGTTATTTAGTTGCTTTTTTCTTATTTGCCACTGTTTTCTTTCTACCCTTACGAGTACGGGCATTATTCTTAGTACTCTGTCCGCGGACAGGAAGACCGATACGATGACGGATACCTCTGTAGCAGCCGATATCCATTAATCGCTTGATGTTCATTTGAACAGACGAACGAAGTTCTCCTTCGATTTTATACTCCTCAGCAATTTTACTTCTGATTGCTGCAATTTGGTCGTCATCCCAATCCTTAACCTTAGTGTCATAATCAATATTACACTCTGTAAGGATTTTTTTAGAAGAACTGCGACCAATTCCGTAGATGTAGGTTAATCCCACCTCTCCACGCTTGTTTTTTGGTAAATCAACTCCGGCTATTCTTGCCATATTCTTTTTTTACTTTATTGTTTTACAAATTAAAAATTATCCCTGGCGCATTTTAAACTTAGGATTCTTTTTACAAATAACATACAAGCGACCTTTGCGCTTAACTATTTTACAATCCTCGCTACGCTTTTTTATGGATGCTTTTACTTTCATTTTTGTAAGTTTTATTATTTATATCGGAATGAAATTCTTCCTTTTGTCAAATCATAAGGGGACATCTCTACTCTTACCCTATCACCAGGGAGGATGCGGATGTAGTGCATGCGCATCTTTCCGGAAATGTGAGCAATTATTACATGACCATTGTCCAGTTCAACTCTAAACATTGCATTGGATAGGGCTTCGATAATTGTTCCTTCTTTCTCTATGGCTGATTGTTTTGGCATAATTGTTAATTGTCTCCTTAAAATTTACTTAAAATTACATTTTTGGTTTTTCGATAAAATCAAAAGTGGATAAGATTTTCGGACCCTCTTTAGTGATAGCGACTGTTAGCTCGAAATGTGCTGAGTTCTTTTTATCAGCTGTGCTGATTGCCCAACCATTGTCGTGCAGATAAATCGCCTTACCCCCTGCATTAATCATAGGCTCTATGCAGATGGTCATCCCTTCAGTGAGTCTTTTTCCTTTTCCCGGAAGACCGTAGTTCGGTACTTCAGGAGCTTCGTGCATATTCTTTCCTATCCCATGCCCCACCATCTCTCTCACTACTGAATATCCATGTTTCTCCACGAAAGACTGAATTGCAAACCCTATATCTCCGATTCTGTTTCCAACAACAGCCTTCGCTATGCCGCGATATAAAGATTCTTTTGTAATATCCAAAAGTTGGCGATTCTCGTCGCTTATTTTTCCAACAGGGAAAGTGTAAGCAGAATCCCCATAGTAACCTTTATAAATAGTTCCGCAGTCTATGGAAACTATATCTCCTTCACGAAGTTTGTAGTCAGATGGAAAACCATGAACCACCACATCGTTTACAGAGACACAGAGAGAGTAGGGAAATCCTCCGTAACCTAAGAAGCCGGGCTCTGCGCCATTGTCGCGAATGAAGTTTTCAGCAATCTTATCAAGCTCCATTGTAGTCACACCAGGAGCTATGTGCTTTCCGACCTCCGCTAATGTCCTCGAGACCAATATAGCATTCTCTTCAAGAATAGCTATCTCTTCTTTGGTTTTAATTTTGATCATATCAATGAACTTATCGCGTTTACGATGAACGACCTTTCAATCGTCCCGTTTTCATCAAACCGTCGTAGTGGCGCATAAGCAGATGTGATTCTATCTGCTGAAGCGTATCTAACACTACTCCTACAAGAATAAGCAACGAGGTGCCTCCAAAGAAAGAAGCAAACTGGTTGTTTACTCCGAGCTTCATCGCTAATGCGGGCAATATCGCGATAAGTCCCAAGAAAATGGAGCCTGGGAGGGTTATACGGGACATTACTGCATCCAAATAATCGGCTGTCTTCTTTCCGGGTTTGATACCGGGAATAAAACCACCGTTTTTCTTCATATCTTCAGCCATATTGGTAGGGTTAACTGTTATAGCCGTATAAAAATAGGTAAACAGAACCACCATTGTAAAGAATGTGATATTGTGCCAAAAACCTGAATAATCACTCATCGCAGCCGCAAAACCTCTCGTAGGATTAAAACGGGAGAATAGTAGGGGAATCATCATAATAGCCTGAGCGAAGATGATGGGCATTACCCCTGCTGCATTGATTTTCAAAGGAATGTATTGACGTACACCACCATATTGTTTGTTTCCTCTTACCACTTTTGCATACTGTACGGGAATTTTCCTCTGAGCCTGCACAAGAGCAATGGTACCAACAATGATGAAGAATAAAATAACTAACTCTACTACAAACATAAGAATACCACCGGTGGTCTGATTAACTCTCGATGCCCCTTCAGCAAAGATTGCAAAAGGGAGACGAGCGATAATTCCGACCATGATGATCAGTGAAATACCGTTTCCGATACCTCTATCTGTTATTCTTTCACCAAGCCACATTATAAACATGGTTCCTGCTGCAAGTACTATGGTCGCAAAGATTCCGTAAGTGAATCCTGTTACCAAGAAAGCATTGCCTGGGAGCTGGGTGTGTAGATTTGCTATATAAGCGGGACCTTGTAATGCTAAGATTACTAAGGTTAGATAACGAGTCCATTGATTCATCTTTCTTCTTCCACTCTCTCCCTCTCTCATCATTCTCTGAAAGTAAGGAACCATAACGCCGAGTAGCTGAATAACGATGGACGCGGAGATATAAGGCATTACCCCCAATGCAAAGATTGAAGCATTACCAAAAGCACCTCCGGAGAACATATCGAGTAGTCCAAGGAGCCCTGTGGCTGTCTGACTTTTTAAGTTAGCAAGCTGGGTAGGGTCTATACCTGGGATCACCACATAACTACCAAGACGATACACCAAGACTAATAGGAGGGTATAAACAATCCTTTTTCTTAGCTCTTCTATCTTGAAGATGTTCTTAATGGTCTGGATAAATCTTTTCATCAGTATTAAATTATTGTTGTCTTACCTTCCAAAGCTTCAATTTTAGCTATTGCCGATTTTGAAAAAGCATTTGCCGAAACATCAAGTTTAAGAGTTAGTTCACCATTTCCAAGAATCTTCACATTGTCATTCTTAGAAACAAGACCTGCCTCAAGAAGGGTTTCGATGGTAATAACATTAATATTATATTTTTCGCTTAAAGTCTGGAGTGTAGAGAGGTTTATTGCCTTATACTCTACTCTCGTAGGATTCTTAAATCCGAACTTGGGAAGTCTCCTCTGGATCGGCATTTGTCCCCCTTCAAAACCCGGTTTACGGGAGTATCCTGAACGGGACTGAGCTCCTTTATGACCACGTGTGGACTGACCACCACGCCCGGAACCCTCTCCTCTACCTAAGCGTCTATCTCTTCCTGTTGAACCCTTTGCGGGCGTTAAATTATTTAGTTTCATTTTCCTCTAATTTTACAAGGTGTAACACTTTCTGAATCATTCCCTGAGTTACGGGAGTAAGTTCTATTTCTACAGTCTGATGCATACGACGAAGTCCCAATGATTCTAAATTGGCTATCTGTCTTTTGGTTGCACCGTTTTTGCTCTTTATTTGAGTAATTTTAACTTTTGCCATAGTGTCTCTCCTCCTTAACCTTTAAATACTCTCTGCATAGGAACTCCGCGAACACCTGCAACAGTGTAAGCATCACGCATTTCAACTAAAGCAGCTATGGTAGCTTTAACCAAGTTGTGAGGGTTAGAAGAACCCTTTGACTTAGCTAAAACATCGTGGATACCCACTGACTCAAAAACTGCACGCATCGCACCCCCTGCTTTAACCCCTGTTCCGGGAGCCGCAGGTTTCATAAATACCTTCGCACCACCGAACTTTGCTTCTTGTTCGTGGGGGATAGTTCTCTTGTTCAAAGGAATCTTTACAAGATTTTTCTTTGCATCTTCGATACCTTTTGATATCGCAGTAGTAACCTCATTGGCTTTACCAAGACCGTAGCCTACAACACCCTTCTCGTCTCCTACAACAACTATTGCAGCAAAACTAAAATGACGTCCTCCTTTGGTTACCTTAGTAACTCTCTGAACTGCAACCAATCTATCTTTTAATTCAAGATCGGTGGTTTTTACTCTCTTTACATTTATATCTGCCATAGTTCTTAGAATATTAAGCCACCCTCACGAGCAGCGTCAGCCAAATTTTTAACTCTTCCGTGATATAGATAACCTCCGCGGTCAAAAGCGACTTTAGAGATATTCTTTTCAATAGCGCGGGTAGCAGCAAGAGAGCCTACCATTTTAGCAATCTCTGATGCATTTTTTCCCTTAACTGAATCTATTAAAGATTTATCATGAGATGAAGCGCAAGCAAGTGTTACCCCGTTTACATCATCGATAAACTGAACATAAATATGTTTATTGCTCCTATATACAGACATTCTGGGTTGTTCGGGAGTACCGCTTACAACCTTGCGAATACGATAACGAATTCTCTGTCTTCTTTCTATTTTACTTATTGCCATAAATATTCTCCTTATTATTTAGCGCCTGCCGATTTTCCGGCTTTACGACGAACTTGTTCTCCAACAAACTTAACACCCTTACCCTTATAAGGTTCCGGTTTACGGAATGAGCGAATCTTAGCAGCAACCTGACCAAGCAACTGCTTGTCATAACTCTTTAGCACAAGAATAGGGTTCTGTCCCTTCTTCACAGGCTCAGCTTCTCCTTTAACTTCATTAGGAAGGCGGAAGTGAATGTCGTGTGAATAACCAAGAGAGAACTCAAGCATCTGTCCTTTAGCTTCAACTCGGTATCCTACCCCAACAAGTTCTTGTTTGATGGTAAAACCTTCCGAAACGCCGACAACCATATTATGTATCAGTGCGCGGTAGAGTCCATGCATCGAGCGATGACGTGGCTGGTCGGTGGGGCGTTCTACTTTCACATTATCCCCTTCTACAGAGACTTTGATATCAGGATCCACCATCTGACTCAGTTCTCCGAGCGGTCCTTTAACCTTTACCACATTTCCAGAGTCAACTGTTACAGTAACTCCTTTGGGTAGGTGTACAGGTAATTTTCCAATTCGTGACATTATTTATACTTTTTTATAATTAGTAAACATAACATATTACCTCGCCGCCAACTTTCATCTCTTTAGCTTCTTTATCGGTGATAACACCTTTAGAGGTAGAGATAATGGCTATTCCCAAACCGTTTAATACGCGGGGGAGTTCTTCAACGCCCACATATTGTCTAAGACCGGGGGTACTTACGCGAGTAATTTTCTTAATCGCTGCCTGTTTAGTTTCAGAATGATACTTTAGGGCGATTTTAATAGTGGATACGGGAGTCCCTTCTACCACTTTATAGCTCAATATATAGCCCTTATCGTGTAAAATACGGGTAAGTTCTATTTTCATTTTTGATGCAGGTATCTCTACAACCTTATGTTTAGCGAGATATGCATTTCTTACTCTTGTCAAATAATCTGCAATCGGATCAGTCATTTTCTTTCTGTTTTAATTTTATTACCAGCTTGCTTTTCTAACGCCCGGGATAAGACCTTTGCTGGCCATTTCACGGAACTGAATACGACTAATGCCGAATACTCTCATATACCCTTTAGGACGTCCTGTAATGGAACAACGATTATGCAGACGTGTAGGAGAAGAGTTCTTGGGGAGTTTATCAAGACCTGCCCAATCTCCTGCCTCTTTCAAAGCTTTCCTTTTGTCCGCATATTGAGCACACATTTTTGCGCGTTTTACTTCGCGAGCTTTCATTGATTCTTTTGCCATATATACTTATATTATTTTTTATTCTTAAAAGGCAATCCAAATTCACGAAGAAGAGCACGTGCCTCTTCATCGCTATCTGTAGAGGTTACAAAAGTTATCTCCATACCGAAAATCTTAACGATTTTGTCTATATCGATTTCAGGGAAAATAATCTGCTCTTTAATACCGAGAGTATAGTTTCCTTTCCCGTCAAATTTCTCATTGATACCATTAAAGTCCCTGATACGAGGGAGTGATACCGCGATAAGTCTCTCAAGAAACTCATACATTTTGGTAGCACGAAGAGTTACTTTAACTCCGATTGGCATCCCTTTACGAAGTTTGAAGTTAGAGATATCTTTCTTCGAATAGGTAGCGATTGCTTTTTGTCCTGCAATATTAGTAAGCTCGGTCTGAGCTACTTCAATTAGTTTTTTATCACCTGTTGCTGCGCCAACACCTTGGTTTATGGTAATCTTAACGAGCTTAGGTACCTGCATTATGGTTTCGTAGCCAAACTCTTTCATAAGTTTGTCAACGATTTCATCTTTATATTTCTTCTGAAGATTAGGAACGTATCCTTTCAAGCTAACTTGTTCTTCTTTCTTTACTTCTTTCTTTGCCATTACTTAATCTCCTCTCCGGACTTTTTAGCATAACGAACAAGTTTTCCTTTAGCGCCAATACGGCGACCTATCTTAGTAGGACCACCTTTCTGTGGATCAACTACCTGAAGATTAGAAACATGAACTGATGCTTCTTTTTTAATAATACCTCCTTGCGGATGTTTGGAATTAGGTTTGGTGTGTTTACTTATCATGTTTACACCTTCCACTATAGCACGGTCTTTACTTTTAACAACTTCAAGGACTTTTCCGCTTTTACCCTTATCGTCCCCTGCGTTAACAAAGACTGTATCTCCTTTTTTAATATGCAACTTCTTATTCATAACTCCTTATTATTATAGTACTTCAGGTGCCAATGAAACAATTTTCATATAATTTTCACGTAACTCTCTGGCAACTGGGCCAAAAATACGAGTTCCGCGAACTTCGCCCTGGTTGTTCAACAACACGCAGGCATTGTCATCAAAACGAATATAAGAACCGTCTGCACGACGAATCTCTTTCTTTGTGCGAACAATTACTGCTTTGGATACGGTACCTTTCTTGGCTTCTCCGCCGGGAATGGCACTTTTCACTGTAACGACTATTTTGTCGCCTACTCCTGCATAACGACGGCGAGTTCCACCCAGCACACGAATGCACAGAACTTCTTTTGCGCCACTGTTATCAGCTACTTGTAAACGGGATTCTTGTTGTATCATAGCCTATTTAACTTTTTCAACGATTTCTACTAATCTCCAGCATTTGGTCCTGCTCAAAGGGCGGGTCTCCATAATGCGAACTGTATCTCCTTCATCACACTCGTTTTTCTCATCGTGTGCAACGAATCTGGTGGTTTTGTTTACGAACTTGCCGTAAATGGGGTGTTTAACTTTTCTTTTAACTGCAACTACAATGGATTTATCCATCTTATTGCTTACCACAACCCCTGTTCTTTCTTTGCGTAAATTCCTTTCCATGAACGTTATTTATTAGCTCCTGTTTCTATCCATTTCACCCAAAACGGTTCTCATGCGAGCGATACTTCTTCTCGCCTTTTTGATCTTTGACATATCATCTATAGGGGAGATGGCATGGTTTATTTTTAGCTGATCGAGGCTAACTTTTTCAGCTTCCACGCGCTCACGCAGATCTTTTACTGCCATTTCGCGAATCTCTTTACTTTTCATAAATTCTCCTCCTTTAATTGTTATTCAACATAATCTCTACGAACTACAAACTTTGTAGTAACGGGAAGTTTCTGGGCACCAAGACGGAGAGCTTCTTTAGCAATATCCATCGGAACTCCTTCTGCTTCAATAATAATACGACCGGGAGTAACTGGAGCAACAAATCCTTCAGGAGCTCCTTTACCTTTACCCATACGCACTTCGGCCGGCTTTTTAGTGAACGGTTTGTCAGGGAATACGCGAATCCAAATCTTTCCTTCGCGCTTCATATAACGCACTACAGCCTGGCGGGCAGCCTCTAACTGCTGACCGGTGAGCCAACATGGCTCAAGAGTCTTAATCCCAAAAGATCCGAAAGAAAGTTGATTACCTCTCTGGGCATTCCCTTTCATCTTCCCTTTTTGCTGCCTTCTAAACTTTGTTTTCTTTGGTTGTAACATTGTCTATTCGGTTTTAACTATAATTCAAATTTTACCAAACTCCCTGTCTTTCAAAACATTAAGCATAATATGCCTCTTAAGACGGGATGCAAAGGTATAAAAAATTCTTTACATACAAACTTTTTTTACACTTTTTTGAAAATATTTTGAATTATTTTCGACCGACATTTTTAACACCCAACATCTCATGTTTCAACACATTACAAGAAACAGACATTTTTCAAAACGAGCATTTTGGACGG
>CAZXOP010000037.1:0-15837 GCA_964642235.1 uncultured Muribaculaceae bacterium | reverse complement strand
TTTAATCTCTCCGGGCATGGACTGATCGACCTCGCAGCTTACGAAGAGTATCTATAGCAATACCCTTAATGTCTCCATACTCTTCACTTTTATAGATTACTTCATATACGAAAAATATGATAGCACCCCCGACTATAAGTTGTAAAAGGAGTATAAATATTTGAGGTATCGGGATATATTGAATAAACCAGGTAGGAAAAGCCATAATAACAGCGATAATAAGGTACGGAAGAAGGTCTTTTAACTGATCTAATATAGGGTATTTTATCACCTTGCTAACATAATAGACATGAAACATATAAGCTACAAAAAAAGTGGCTATCGTACTATATAGCATCCACTCAATGGTATAGAAAATTCCGAGTAGAATAGGAAATACGGAGAGTAGAGTTTTAATAATATCGAGTTTGAGGCTGATATTAGATTTTCCATTGGCTGTAATTACATTTACACTATTGGACATAAGTGGGATAAAAATTCCCGAGAGAGAGAGTATCTGTAACAGATGGACGGCGGGAAGCCATTTTTCACCTATTAAGACCACTATAAATGACTTAGCTATAACTATCATTCCGAAAAGAGCCGTAAATGTAATCATACCGGTTGTCTTAATAACTTTTCGATAAGCCCTCACTTGCCTCTCTTTCTCATCCTGTATGGTGCTTAACATAGGAAGACTAACCTTCTGCATGACTGTACTTACATTGAATGTGATACTCGTCTTCATTTTATCTGCACGAGCATAAAAGCCTAATATTGAATCTGTATAGACCTTCCCTATCACTAATGAATATATCTCATTCCAGATAACTGTAATGACAGAGCCTGTTAAAAGTTTACTGCTAAAAGAGAAAAACTCCTTAAAACGCACCCATGAAAAACCCATTGTTGGCTTCCAAGGAGAAAGCATCCAAAGCATAAGGGTATAGAGAGTAACCTTTAGGATCTGAAGAGCGACCAAGCTCCATACACCAAACCCTTTAAATGCCATAAGAATCGCAAGCCCCCCTCCCACAGTAGAGGCAACAAGTGAGGCTATGGCTTGTGTCTTAAAATCAATTTTTCTGGTAAAAACAACTTTCTGAACTATTGAAAAGGCTTGAATAACAACTACTAAACCTAATATCCTTATTATATCTGTTAATATAGGTGTATTAAAAAATTGAGCTATAAAAGGGGAAGATATATATAAAATGACATAGAGTATTGCACTAAGCATCAGATTAGTATGAAACACTGTATTAAAATCAACCTCATCGGCATCTTTTTTTCGCGTAAGAGCAATACTGAAACCACTATCCATGAAAATTCCGGCAAGAGATATGAAGATGGTGGTTTTAGCCATTATTCCAAACTCAGCCGGCGATAAAACTCTCGCAAGTACAATCCCTACGATGGCAGCTATCCCTACGCTCGAAATATTATCTGCGAAGCCCCACCCCATCCCCTTGGCTGTCTTTTGTTTTAAGTCGCTCATAAAACAAGTCGTTCAAAAGGGATATTATTTAACATAGATGCATACATTGGAAAATTAGAAGAAGTGTACATCTCCTTAGTTCCAATACAATAGGCTGCTGACGCATTGGAAATCATATAAAAATCGAGAAAAGGTTTCATAAAAGCATCTCTCTTCTCTTTAGGCTCACCCCCCTCTAAAGAAGTGCAATCAATATGCACAAGCTCACCTGGAAGAGTATAGACATTCTCTATCCCCTCAAGAGCAGCAAGAAAAGAGGCACTATCCGAGGTTACTAAGACCTTTTTTCCGCTATCGTGCAGTTTTGAAAGAACCGCTTCCCTATTTTTTAAGATCAATAACTGTTGTTCTTCCTTTGGGAGAGTGGGGAAATTATACTCTCTAAAGTCCCCAAGTAGGGATTGAAAACGAAAAGTGCAACAGATATACTCCCCTCCTATCCTCTTTTTATGAAAATCCACTGCTCTTTGAAGTTCCGGCGAGGGTTTGAAGAGTTCATTGAAAAGTGCACTCCAAGTATAATTGCACCCAAAACGGGTGTTAATCCACTCTATATAATTTCTATTGGAATAGATATGGTATTGGTACTTACCATTAAGTACCGAAAGGACCCTTCGAGGATTCTTTTCACCCCAAAGTGTTCTAATTCGGACATTCCATATCGAATTACTCACTTTATTTTCATCTGCAACCCAATCATAAGAGGCAGGATGAAGGTAATCTGAAAGTTTAAATGGATGGATAAAAAGGGACTTGTATTGAACACCAGTAGCTTTAGCTAAGGCATACATCGAAATTATCCCATTTATACGATCTAATAACCCTCCTGTATGCCTGCGACCATCATATCTTGATATTATTGCCCGCTCCTCTATAGGTTTGAAAGAGGGTCTATAATAGATAAAAAGCATTAAAACCTCTTTTATCCTATGTACTAATTCCATTTTGGTCATTCTTTCCCTTTTAGAATATTTGAATAAATCGAAATCATAGTAGAAACATTATCATCCCACTTATAAAGTTTTTCAACTCTTTTCCTCCCTGCAGCACCAAATTTCGCTCTCAGAGAAGGGTCGTCAATAAACCTCTGGATGGCATTCGCTGCAGACTCAGAATCAAACTTAGGGACTATAAAGCCGGTAACACCCTCCTCTATTACCTCTGTAAAACCATCAGCATCAGAGGCTACTACGGGTGACTCACAAGCCATTGCCTCAACAGCAGAGACCCCGAAACTTTCTGAATTTAAAGTCGATAGGAAAACTGATACAGAAAATCTATTAAAAAACTCAGGAACACGATCATTGTCAACAACTCCATAAAATGTAACTTTATCAGAGAGATTTAAATTTTTTGCAAGATTCTTTAACTTTTCTTCATCACGCCCTCCTCCGACTATCTCTAAGGTTATGTTTAAAGAGGGGTTATTATCGTGGACTATCTTAAATGCCTTTATTAAAAAGTCTATTCCATATTTAGGGGCAAGAGTTTTAACGGTGCCAATAATAAATTGAGATTGCGGATCGGAGTCCGCAATGACACTCCCTTGAATGTCATTGCGTGCTTGACATGCAATCCCGGAACCCTGAATGTCATTGCGTGCCTGACACGCAATCTCTGCGGCCCTCTTGAATCTCTCCACATCGACCCCAAAAGGGGTAACCAAGACCTCCTTATCAGAATAAAATGCCACTTGTTTAGCCATAATATGACTTGTAGAGAGAATTAAGTCGGCTCTTTTCAGAATATATTTTACAGATAACTTATTAACAACCGACTCCTTGGGAAAATCATAAATATCGCTCCCCCACACAGAGACTATAAACGGCTTATATTTAGCAAGAGCCGCAATAAAAGAATAACTTGTAACATAGTGAGCATGAAGAATATCCGGTTTCTCTATTTTAAGCACCCTTTTTAAGTCTTTAACCGCCTCATAGTGTTTTTTAATAGAGGCTAAAAATCCCCCATTTGCCTTGTAAGTAAAGAGGTCGAAATAGTAACTTTTAATCCCTCTCTTTTCGAAAAAATCATCTATGGGGAGTTTAATACTATATAAGACAATATCCAATCCCCTTTCACTAAGTGCAGAGACCCATCTCTTAGTATGAATACATTGAGCGTCTGATAATATTAAAACCTTCATTTGCCGACAAAGTTAGTAAAGATTTATATAACGCCCTTCCATATCAACCTCTTTTTCAAAAGGGTTAAGTAGTTGGTCTATTAACAAAGCAGACTCTGAACGTGATAAGGGGCGATTAAAATCAAAATCTGGAATTGAGAATTTAGAATATATCTCATTGGCCAATAGAGTTAAATCTTGAGAAGAAGGAATACTCTCCTTCTCCCCTATCTCCTTAATTAATTCAAGTAAATCACTCATACTTAATGCGGTATCCTTATCTGAAAACTTTATGTAAGGATAGAGATCCTTAAGACCACCAAGCTCAGACCATAAAACTTTATCATCCACCCTAAACCAGGTTTGATTAGCCCACCCGCTATTCTTCCCTACTCCCTGCAAAATGCCTGTAACACCTATTCGCTGCAGAGGAAGAAAGAGTGGACTCTCTTTAGGAACATCAAGGTAAGGAAGGAGGTACCCTCCGGACTCTAAAAGAGCTTTTTGCACCTCCCGTACAGAGACTTTCTCTAATTCAATTCCCTTTTTCACACTAATTGCACCCAATATACCTGCCGCCTGACCTATTTGTAAAACCACCGGTTGAAGACGTGTTGCACCATTTACAATATTAGAGACAGAGATAGATTTTTCTGCCACCAACAACCCTTTTACCTCTTTGGGAATCATAACTCCTAACGGAAGCCCGAAAGAGGGGACAGGATGAAAAGAGAGATTTGGTAATTTTTCCCATTCAGGATACTTATCATGATGATGATCCACAGGGTAATCCCCTACGGCAATAGCGGTTCTATATAGTTTCTCTTTCTGTGTATAAGGTTCGGTAATATGATTCAATGTAAACCTCACCAAACCCTGAATACGGAGTGATTCGCGATGATATGGAATAAATGGGAAGAGATCCTCAGTGGGAAACTCATCATCTGCTAATCCTAAATTATTAAACCCTAACTCTTTCTGAATAAAATAGAGGAAACAGAGGGTGTGATTTTTTGCTTTTTTTAATGCCTCATTACGCTCTTCATTGCTTTTACCTATTAAATTCAAAAAGTAATCATTCCCCGATATAGGCCAGTTAATCATATACTTACCATTAGGGAGTTTACCATAAGTCAACATCTTCTCTTTTGACCATAAGGTTTTATTGTGGGTCGGGGTTTTACAGAGAGAATTTTCACATGAGCAGGCGAAGTCATTCGGATTATACCCCTCAGGCTGATTAATGGTCACATCCTTTCCATAATCTTTTAGAATGGCGACATAAGTAATATCTTGAATAATATCATTAGACTCAAGAGGTGCGACATCCTCGGCTGTTAATTTTCGGCTCTCCATCCCTATATCATACTTAACACCACATAACAGCGCAACATCTCCAAGCTCAGAGGCATCAATAACTACTTTTGGCTGAAAAGTAACCACCCCTGTGGAGGTCTCCACCTCTGCTACCCACCTCCCCCGCTCTCTTACTATTGATTTAAGCCTGCTTTTAAATAGGATTCTTAAATTTTTCTCATTTGCAGCAATAGTTTTGAGAATCTTATTCCCCACAGAAGGCTCAAAAAGAACATTGCTTACCCAACCTGTTTTTAAAGCTTCGAGACCTCCATAATGCCTCGCAAGCGAATCTCTAAACTCACCCCAAAACCCACTTGGAAGGAGATAATTTCCATCCACTGCACTAACCCCTGCCGCAGTCAGCATCCCCCCTAACCACTCACTCTCCTCGATTATAACCGTATTGGCACCCATTCTTGCTGCAGATATCCCTGCACTCACCCCACTCGTCCCCCCACCCACAACAAGTATATCTGTGTAGTCACTACTCTCCTGCACGCAACTTGTCATCAAACAAGCTAAAAAAAATAAAATTATGCTCCGTTTCATATAAGCAAAGATAAAAAAACACTCGGATATTTATACTATTAACATGTCCTAAGAAAAGTGGATACTATTTGTTAGATTATAATATGTTTTTTACAAACGATCGACGATTATAAGTAACAATTCAGAAAAAGGTATTATATTTGTAGTATATAAAACAGGTATGAAATTAGGGAGTTTTGAAATAAATAATATCTATAATGTTGATTGTTTAGCTGGTATGCGTGAGTTGCCAAGCGAATGTATCGACTTAGTAGTGACTTCACCACCTTATGACGACTTGCGAAATTACAATGGCTATTTTTTTGATTTTGAGAATATTGCGAAAGAGATATTTCGTGTTATGAAAAAAGGAGGCGTTGTAGTATGGGTAGTAGGCGATAAAATAAAAAATGGCGACCGAACATTAACGAGTTTCAAGCAATGTCTTTATTTTCAGGATATTGGATTTAATGTACATGACGTGATGATTTATCAAAAGAAAAACACACCGTTTATGCGTTCCAATGCTTATACCAATTGTTACGAGTTTATGTTTGTTTTTTCAAAAGAAAAAGTCGCTACTTTCAATCCGCTTAAAACCAAGACAGCACGTAGCGGATTTGAAAAATTAGTATCAAATAAAAAAGCTGATGGAGTAAATAACAAAGTAGTTGCAGAGTTAAAAGAGGAGAAAACTTTAACTAATATTTGGAATTATGCAGTTGGATTGGGAGGCTCTACTAACGATAAAATCGCTTTTCAGCATACCGCCATATTTCCTGAAAAATTAGCACAGGACCACATTTTATCGTGGACAAACGAAGGGGACTTAGTATTCGATCCAATGAGTGGGTCAGGGACAACTTGCAAAATGGCAAAGTTCAACAAGCGCAATTATTTGGGAATGGAAATTTCAAAAGAATATACAGATTTGTCTATCAAAAGGTTAGCCATGATGCCACTTCAATTATTTTGATACTTTTTCAAATACTTGATTGCTTCTTTCAGAAAATTAATATTGTCTTTAAACCTTCCAAGTCCAGTATTGCAACTATCACAAATCCACGCTCTTGCATTACCTGTATCGTGGTCGTGGTCAATGACTAAATTGGCAGTAACACCTGGTATGGAGGCTTTTTTACAAATCGGACAAACAAAAAAGATAGTTGGCTTTTCGGCTTCCATTCTGCGTTTTTCAGAGAGCTTTAGAGCTGTCCCGTCAATGTGCTTTCTACATTCGGTGCATGTAGGGCGGGTTGTTTTCCTTCCTAAAGCGTCAGTTTGGTTTATGTCAAAATCTTTGTAATCTTCTTTTAGAATATGACAGACATTGCAGATTTTGTACTTGTGGGGCTTACCTGTTTTTGTAACGTCAAGAAACTTAATTTTTGACAACTCAACTTCGAATTCTTTCAACTGACCGATGAAAAATACTTTAACCTTTTTCTGTTTTACCTCTTTAACAAAGCCAACAGAATTAATTGGCAAACCCTTAGTTGTTTCAGCTAAAATAACAAAATCATTTAATTGTATCATTTTCTGAATAAATCTGAATTAAAAAACTCTGAAACTGACATATCAAAAGCATTAGCAATTTTTTCAATATTTGCAATAGACACATTTCGTCGTCCCTGCTCAATACTGGCAATATATGTTCTATCAAGTTCACATTCAAATGCAAACTTTTCTTGACTTAAACCTTTTACAGTTCGCAATTCTCGGAGCCTTTTACCTGTTTTTTCTTTGATATTCACGAATACAAAATTAGAACTTTGTAGCTTATCGTACAACGGACTATAAGTATAGCACTTCTTGAACAAAGGACAAAATCAGCAGGCACTATCCGAAAGCCAACCTCATCCCTAAAGTATTCTTATCTTTAACAAAAAAGTTGTAAATCAGCAAAAAGGAATATTAGCAATATAAAATGCCTCTTCAAAAATATAATTATCTAAAATCTATTAAAAAGTTGCCTACTTTGTAAACTCCATGTATTTTTGTAGTATTAAACTAAAAAAAGAATATTATGGAACCAAATAATAATGAAAATTTAATAAGCATAGATGATATGCTTGACAAAGAATATGGTAAAGTCGGAACAGCTTCAAGAGAGCAATTTAGAGAAGAGGCTTATGCATATTATATTGGACAGATAATATGTCAGACGAGAAAAGAGGAAAAGATGACACAGACAGAATTGGCTGAAAAAATAGGAACAAATAAAACATATATCTCACGGGTGGAAAATGGAGCGATAGAGACTAAAATAGGAACATTACATAGAATTATTACTGCCTTAGGATTGAAAATAGAATTAGTAAAAACTAATTAACCGGATATAACTCCCTGATTTGTGTAAATTCTGTGCAAATTAAAAAGCCCGATAAATAAAAAAGCACCTACAGAGACTGTAAGTGCTTTGTTTTCAATGTAGCGAGACCGAGAATTGAACTCGGGACCTCATGATTATGAATCATGCGCTCTAACCATCTGAGCTATCTCGCCAAAAATGTTGAGCTACTAGGAGTCGAACCTAGATTTACAGAGCCAGAATCTGTCGTGCTGCCATTACACTATAGCTCAATAGATAATGAACTCTGCCCAAAAAGGGAGTGCAAAGGTAACAAGTTTTTATAAAATTGCAATAGCTATTTGGAAAAACGAATCTCTTTTATCTTAGCAGAAGTACCGAAGCATAAGCCTCGATCCCCTCTTCACGCCCCACAAACCCAATAGTTTCAGATGTCGTCGCCTTTATTGAGAGGGAGTCTATATGGATATTTAAGAGCGAGGCAAGAGTCTGGCGCATTTTGGCATTATGAGGAGCAAGTTTTGGTTTTTCACAAATAACGGTAATATCGACATTCCCGACACGGTACCCTTTAGAGGTAATCATCTCCATAACTTTTGAAAGGAGTATTTTACTATCTATCTTTAAGTATTCGTCTGAGGTGTCGGGAAAATGGATTCCAATATCTCCAAGTGCAAGTGCCCCTAAGAGAGCATCACAGAGTGCGTGAATAATAACATCCCCGTCAGAGTGTGCCACACACCCTTTTGTATGAGGTATTTCGACTCCGCCCAAAACTAATGGGAGCCCTGCTGCTAACCTATGAACGTCATATCCGTTCCCAATTCTTATATCTTGCAATTCCATAATTACAAAAGTAGATATTTTTTTTATATCTTTGCTTGTTAATAAAAACAATTGTTATGGCACTTAAAATTAGCTTTTTCAGCACACCTAAACATAGGGTATTTCATTACGAACCACTCTATTATGATGAGAAAAAGGAGAGAAGGGAGTTACTCCTCCAAGATATTGAGAGAGAAAAAGCCCTAAAAGAGGGACGTGTTGTTGAAAATGACAAATATCGTCCGGGGCAGTATCTACGCGGGAAATTGCGTAACTCTTCTGATGATCATAAGAGACATGCTATGAAATCTTCTACCAAGAAAATTATCACACTTGTTACTCTTGTGGTTTTATTTGCATTGATTTATTATTTCGCTCAATATTATAGCTGGATATTGTACTCTCTCTAATGCTGCAAATACTCCCCACACATATTTCTAATCTTATAGCGGCAGGAGAGGTGATAAATCGCCCCTCCTCTGTGGTAAAAGAGTTATTGGAAAATAGCGTGGATGCCGGTGCGAAGAGCATTACTGTAAATATCTCTGATTCAGGTAGAACCCTTATTCAAGTAATAGATGACGGAGGAGGTATGACGCCGGAAGAGGCAAAGACCTGCTTTTTAAGACACGCCACCTCTAAGATTTCTACTGCTGCCGATCTCGAAGCGATTATGACTTATGGTTTCCGTGGTGAAGCCCTCGCCTCTATAGCTGCTGTTTCAAATGTCTCGTTAAAAACCAAGAAAAGTGGGAGCGATGTAGGTACCGAAGTGGTTTTTGCAGAGTCTAAGCTCCTTTCAGAAGAGGCAATCACCTGTAGCGATGGAACTAATATCTCCGTAAGAAACATATTCTACAACGTTCCTGCACGAAGGAAATTTCTTAAAAGTGAAAACGCAGAGTTTAGACATATAACCACCGAATTTATTCGTGTTGCATTATGCCACCCTGAAATAAACTTAAAACTTACTCATAATAAAAAAGACCTTTTCACGCTTAGAGCCACCAATATGCTTAAACAGAGAATATTAGAGGTAGCAGGAAAGGATTTTATAAAAGAGTTGGTGGATCTGAATACCACTACCGAGTTTGCCAAAATATATGGTTTTATAGGGAAACCCGAAGATGCCCGAAAGAGTGTGGGGAACCAATATTTTTTCGTAAATGGGAGGTTTTTCAGATCTCCTTATCTTCATAAAGCTGTACTTAAAGCCTACGAGAAACTTATTCCTGAGGGTTATACCCCATCATATTTTATCTTTATCGAGACCGAACCGGAAAGCATTGATATAAACATACACCCTGCAAAGATAGAAGTCAAGTTTGAGAATGAATCGATCCTATTCGAAGTACTAAATGCCTCCGTTAGGGAAGTTTTAGGGAGAAGTTCATTTGCCCCAAGCATAGACTTTGATACTGAAGGGGTTCCGGAGATTCCCATTCCACTTAAAGGGGGGTATATTCGTCCGCCAAAGATAGATTACGACCCTCTTTTTAACCCTTTCCAAAATAGTGAGGGGAGATACGAAAGACCTTATAAATCTTCAGGGACTCAGAACCGCTATACTGAAAGTAACTTCACAGAGGGGTCTGAAAGGGTTTTTGAAGAGAAACACACCGGTGGTTCTTTTATTGTTCTACAAAATAAATATATACTGACACCTGTTAAATCGGGAGTTTTACTAATCCATATTTCGAGGGCTAAAGAGCGCATCTTTTATGAGAGATATCTTAAGTCTCTCGACAACGAGGCTCCCATAATTCAATGCTCACTATTTGAGGAGGTTATCGAACTTGACCCTATTTCATATTCCATCCTTATGGAAGATGCAGAAAGGTTAAAAAATCTCGGTTTTGACATCAGACCTTTTGGAGGTAATTCAGTTATAGTTTCAGGTTTGCCAGATGGCTATAGCGCAGATCCTGAGGCTGTAAGATTAAGTATAGACGAACTTGTCTCTGCACTCTCCGAAGCCGGCTCCGACCCGTTTAGTAGGGCTGACGGGAGGAGTAAAATAGCGGAAGCACTTGCTAAATCCGGAGCAAGGGAGGGAAATTATGAGAGGTTTACTAATTTAGAGGCACAATTATTGGTGGACTCTCTATTTTTATGCAACGAACCGGGTTACACCGTAGATGGCAGAAGTTGTATGACGATTTTAACAATGGATGAAATACAAAGATTTTTATAAAGATGAATTTTAGAAACAACATGTCCCCTGCTGTGGGGAATATCATAATTATCAATGTAATAATGTACATTGCTTCGATGTTTTTAGGAGATGTAATGTACGAATATTGCGCACTATTTTATTTCGGTTCTCCCTTTTTTAGGATTTACCAACTCGTAACCCATATTTTTATGCATGGTGGGTTTTGGCATCTCTTCTTCAATATGTACACTTTGTGGATTTTCGGGATGGTGCTTGAAAATATTTGGGGAACCAAAAAGTTCTTATTGTACTATTTTATTACAGGAATTGGGGCTGCCCTCTCCCATGAATTTGTGATGTATTTACAGACTCTCGGTGGCAATCCAATGATTATCAATGGTATTATGAGAACTCCCACGGTGGGTGCCTCAGGTGCTGTTTATGGTCTTCTGCTCGCTTACGGAATGTTGTTCCCGAACAATGTGCTGAGACTTATTTTCCCCCCTATTGCTCTGAAAGCAAAGTGGTTCGTATTGATCTTTGGTGTTATTGAACTCACCTTAGGGATAACAGGAGCTCAGGGCAATGTGGCTCATTTTGCACACCTTGGTGGTATGATTTTCGGGTTGATGCTTATTCTTTACTGGAAGAAAAAGAACAAACTATACTATTAGTTAAGATTTATGGGCAAGAAAAGGAAATTCTCCGTATTTAGTCTGATTTTCAGAATAGTACTGATTATTGGGGCGGCTGCTCTGTTCCTTGCTTATATCTCTATTTTCATTAATCCTACTAAGCTTTGGTTCCCAAGTTTCTTCGGACTCTATTTTATACCTATAGTGGGTCTTAATCTTATACTTCTCGTAGTAGCCACCATCCGCCGCTCTAAATCAGCTTTCGTCCCATTAATTTCTATGCTCCCTATCCTCCTCTTCGCAAACCTCTTCCTCGGGATAAACAATGAAGAGGCACAAGAGTATCAAGGGAGAGAAGCGGTTTTTATTTCATATAATCTCGGAATGTTCTCTGCCGATCAGAAAAAGACTCCTAGGAATATTACTAAAGAGAATATACTAAAATTTATCTCTCAGGAGAACCCCTCTATCGCTTGTTTTCAAGAGTTTAATACACCTGACACCGCTTCACTTCGCAAGATGTTCCGTGCGTATCCTTATATCCACTACCATTTTTATAAACTTCGAAACAATGAGTTTTTCGGGAACCTAACCATAAGCAAATACCCGATTATCTCCAAAGGAAATATAAGTTTCAAAAAAAGCACTAACCTCTCTATCTATTCCGATATTAAAATCGGAGAGAAAACTGTTCGAGTATATAATTGTCATTTGGAATCTTACAATATCTCTTTCACCTCTTTGGTAAAAAAATATCGCTCCAAGCATGAGGACTTTCCGGCAGAATTGATTGAGGTACATGGAAGGATGCGGGGAAGTAATGCAAAACGTGCAGAACAAGTAGAAGAGGTGCTAAAAAATATTAGGGAGAGTGACTATCTCTCAATAGTCTGTGGGGATTTTAATGACACACCGACGTCCTACACTTATCACCGATTGAGCAAGAATCGGAAAGATACTTTCTTAGAGGCAGGAAAAGGGTTTAGTGCCACTTATTCCACCTTTTGGCCCATGCTTAGAATAGATTATATTTTGGTCCCTACCCCATTCGAGGTGGCGAGCCATAAAGTACATAAAATCCCATATTCCGACCATTATCCTGTAGTAACAAAAATTTATATATAGCTATGAAACCGGAAATTAATGAAGCGTGTCAAATACTAAAAGAGGGTGGCGTAATCTTATATCCAACTGATACTATTTGGGGGTTAGGGTGTGACGCCACAAACCCTAAAGCTGTTGAAGAGATCTTTAATATTAAGGGAAGAAGCGGTTCTAAGAGCCTTATTGTCCTTGCCTCTGATATTGATATGATTGCAAAGTATGTCAAGGAGATACCTGAAATGGCATTGACACTTATTGAGTTGGCCGACAAACCCCTCACCATTATCTATCCGCAAGGGGTGGGACTTGCTCCCGAAGTGGTTGCTGAAGATGGTTCAGTGGCGATTAGAATACCGAAAAACGAGTTTTGTATCGAGCTAATTAAGAAGTTCAAAAGACCAATTGTCTCTACATCCGCAAACATTTCTGGGGAGGAAGCCCCTACCTGTTATGAGGAGATTTCCGGTGAGATTCTAAAGGCAGTAGAGTGGGTCGCAGACCCAATTTATGAAGAGGATGCCACAGGGGAACCCTCATCCATAATTAAATTAGGGCTCCACTCCGAAGTAAAAGTTATTAGGGAATAGGGGTCTATTGCGAAGCAAGATAAAGCGAGGAGACCGCCAAAAGTGCAGCAGTCTCTGTGCGGAGACGTGACTCTCCAAAAGAGATTGGAATAAACCCTGCATCAAAAGCAATTTGCACCTCCTCTCTCGAAAAATCCCCTTCTGGTCCTATAAGAATCATTGCTTTAGAGGCAGTACCCTCTCCGGGGAGACCAGATTTCAGAGCTGTCATAATTGGAACTCTCGGTATTGCGAACCCCTCGGAGTTTATAAGCGTTCTATCACAATAAGCTATGAACTTCTTCCCTTCAAACTGAGCAGTGTGGGAAATAAACTCCTTGAATGCCGTTAAAGGGTGAACTTTCGGGACAAACCCTTTCAGGGACTGTTTGGCAGCAGCAAGAACCACCCGCTCCATCCTCTCCTCTTTGACCACTTTTCGCTCTGAGTGATCACAAAGTAAGGGAGTTATCTCATCTACCCCTATCTCTGTTGCCTTTTCAAGGAACCACTCAAACCTCTCATTGTTTTTAGTAGGGGCAACCGCAACATGAAGAAAATAGTTATGTCCTCCGAACTCCCCCTCTATCTTAACGATTTGAAGCTCTGCAGCAACAGGGGAATCCTTTTCAAGCAGGCATCTGTAAAGATTTCCATCCCCACCACTCACCATTACCGAATCCCCTTTTGCATACCTCAAGACTCTCACACAATGCCCAGACTCCTCAGCCGAGAGGGTTATCTTATCCCCTTTTATCTTTTTTGAATAAAATATCTCCATAACAATTATAATATTATCTCATATTCCTGACAAAGAAATCAAAGACACGGTGGGTAATATAATCGCTACCAAGACTATGTCCATGACCGGGGAGATAGAGTTGCTCAAAGGGTTTGTCGGCTTTAATAAGGGCATTCACCACTTGGAGAGTGGAGGTAGGATCGACATTGTCATCAAGTTCTCCATTTATCAAAAGGAGTTTACCTTGAAGAAGGTGAGCATTGTCCACATTAGAACTTTCAGAGTACCAAGGGCCTAAAGGGTACCCCATCCATTGTTCATTCCACCAAATTTTATCCATGCGGTTATCGTGACATCCACAGAGGGCAACAGCATATTTATAAAATTCGGGGTGGAAAAGGAGTGCCGCCATTGCATTCTGCCCCCCTGCGGAATAACCATAAATCCCGACACCACGATTAATATCCATATAAGGGTACTTCTCTGCTGCACTCTTTATCCAGAGTTTCCTATCGGGGAACCCTGCATCTTTAATATTCCTCCAACAGACATCATGGAACGCCTTAGACCTATTTGCAGTCCCCATTCCGTCTATTGTTACAACAATAAATCCTGACTCAAGCAGTTTTTGGAAACGGATATATGCTACGAAATCTTTGACCACATGGGCATCATGAGGTCCTGCATAGATATACTCTACCACGGGGTATTTACGTGAAGGATCAAATTTAGATGGGCGGAAAATAGTCCCCCAAATATCTGTCTTTCCATCTCTCCCCTTTGCAGAGAAGACCTCAGGCATAGTCCACCCTGTCTGCATTAGTGCCGAAACATCAGAGGTGCCGAGATCTAATAGAGCCTTACCGTCTGCCACAGAACGGACAACAGTAGCAGGAGGGAGGTCGGGACGAGAATATGTATCCACAAAATATCTCTTATCAGGGGAAAAAACAACCTTATGATTCGCTGCTTCAGGGGTTAAATCGATTAACCCTTTCCCATCAAGCGACATTCGGTAGTAGTGTTTATTATAGGGGTCTTCGCCTCTATTCTTCCCATTCCCCATAAAGAGTATATACCCCTCTTTTTCATTTACATCTACCACTTGTTGAACTATCCACTCCCCTTTTGTAAGCTGTTTAAGTGTCTTACCCGTAACGGCATCCATTAAATAGAGATGTCTCCACCCATCTCGTTCAGATGACCAGATAATCTCTGTATCATTTTTAATAAAATTCCAATAACAGCGATAGTAATGAACAAATGTCGGAAAGGTCTCATCTGCTACGACAGTGGTACTACCATTGGATGCATCTGCCCTAACGAGTTGGAATGTCTGATGCCCCCTCTTATTAAAAAGAAAGAAAAATGCTTTGGAATCACCACTCCATTTATCAAGATATAGGTAATATTGGTTTTCAAAAGGTTTTGCATCTATCTCTATCTGCTTCATACTCACCACATCAAAGAGTACAGGTCTATAAGTAGGAATCATATCCCCCGGCTTATAATAATCACGCCACTGGAGAATAGGCTGTTTCTGCTCCTTTGGCGAAGACTCTATTAATGGGATACGCCTCATACCCGCTTTTTGAGCCTGAATAGCCGCTATTTTCTTAGAGTCAGGAGACCATGATAAACCTTGATAACAGAGATTCTCACTCCCGTCAAAACTTAACTGCTTAACCTCCTTATTAGAGAATCTTACCCAAACATTAGAATCCTTAATAAATGCCTCAACTCTACCATCCGGAGAAAAAACAGAGAGGGGTTTCTCCTCTTTTTTATTGTCGGGTGTTTTGGCAGGCTCCTCTGAAGAGGAAATTATTGCACCTGTGGCCACATTTGCCCGATAAAAAACCTTCCCTGATGGGGTGTAAACCATATAAGATATCTGTTCATTATCTAACCATTGAACAGAAGAGGGGGAGTTATAGACTAATTTAGAGATGTTCGGGAGGGAGTCCATACCCTTGAACTCCCGATAATAATCTTGCCCGTAAACCCCCA
>CAZXOP010000036.1:5946-15868 GCA_964642235.1 uncultured Muribaculaceae bacterium | reverse complement strand
CCTGCAATACCGATGTTTACAACTAAGTCATAGATAAAATCCGAAGATGTTAATGTTTTGGTAAGGTGGTAAGAGGTCGAAGTGGAACCTATACCGGTTATAAGATAATCAACAGTTAAATCTGTATCGTCTAAACCTTTATAACCTTGGAAAAGTTCCCGATATGCCATCCTTGCGCACATCAGTTCCTCTTCAATCGCTGCAGTAAATAATATTCTTTTCATCCTTCACAGTTTTATTACAAGGCTCTAATTTAAGAATTTATTGGCAGTTAACAACATTTTAAGTAGTTTTGCGGTCTCAAATAATTAAAAGATGGGTTTTACAAAAATTGAAGAGTTTGATACAGAGACCACTAAGAAACTTAGCGAACATTATCGTGAGGTTTTAAAACTCTTAGGGGAAGATCCCGAAAGAGAGGGATTACTTAAAACCCCTAAACGCATGGCTAAGTCTATGCAGTTTCTTACTCAAGGCTATGAGCAAGATGGAGCTGAAATTATCCGCTCTGCTATGTTTAAGGAAGACTATCGCCAAATGGTTATTGTTAAAGACATAGAGCTCTATTCGCTCTGTGAACACCATCTTCTCCCTTTTTATGGGAAAGCCCATGTTGCCTATATTCCTAACGGTTACATTACAGGATTAAGTAAGGTAGCAAGAGTGGTGGAGTGTTATGCACGCAGGCTTCAGGTTCAGGAGAGATTAACAGTACAGATTCGAGACTGTATTCAGAATACTTTAAATCCACTTGGAGTAGCTGTGGTAATAGAGGCATCTCACATGTGTATGCAGATAAGGGGTGTCCAGAAACAGAACTCCGTAACCACCACCTCCGCTTTTACCGGTGCCTTTCTAAAAGATGTCCGTACCCGTAGTGAATTTATTGCCCTAATCGGAGCAAACCTACATTCGCATATTTAAGTCCTGATCGCTTATTTAATATTCCGAAATATATTGTTACTTTTGATAATCTTTAACAAAATCAGTTATTTTGGGACTATCAATCTTGAAAAGATCTGGTAGTAACTGTTAAGGGGCTTGCTGAAATGAATATGATGGCAACTTCAGCATCTATAACTATTAAGTTTTCTTTTTCAGGCGATGATTTACAAATTGATTATATCTATGAAAAAGTATGTTAAATTTTGATTTTTCCATAGATAAAAGTATATTTGTGCAAAAATATAAGATATGAGACGAAAAATCTATACTGACTTACTTGATTGGAAAAATAAACCAAACAGAATGCCTTTAATTCTTAATGGGGCGCGTCAGGTGGGCAAAAGTTATATTTTGCAAGCATTTGGAAAGCGAGAGTTCGATAATTTTATAATCGTGAACCTTGAGGTTGACAAAGCATTAGTCGAGAAATTTGAAGAAAGCATTACCCCCGATAGTATTATTAAGTATCTTGAATCAGCCCACTCACAGCGCATTATTCCGGGAAAAACATTAATTGTTTTTGATGAGGTACAGGCTTGTGAGCGAGCTTTAACTTCATTGAAATATTTCTGCGAAGAAGCACCTCGGTATCATGTTGTGGCAGCAGGTTCACTACTTGGCGTGGCAATTAACCGTGAGAAATACTCCTTCCCTGTTGGGAAAGTGGATGAAATGACCCTTTTCCCGATGGACTTTGAGGAGTTTTTGTGGGCATTAGGTAGAGAAAATTTTGCGAGTTCTATCCGTGAACATTACGCTACAAACCAACCTTTAGATATACACTCATTGGCACTTGATTTCCACAACCAATACTTAATAGTTGGGGGGATGCCTGCTGCTGTTAAAGAATTTATCAGCACTAACAGCTTTATAGCGGTGGCAGATATTCAAAATAGGATTTTGAACGAATATATTGCAGATATGGCAAAATACGCTACCCCCGCCACAAGTCTTAAAGTCAGAGCTTGTTATGAGTCAATACCTATGCAGTTAGCAAAAGAGAATCGTAAATTTCAATATAGTGTGATACAACGAGGAGGTAGTGCTACTATTTTTGGCGAGGCAATCGAGTGGCTTAAATATGCCGGGATTATTCTAAAATGTCAGAAAATATCGCAAGGGGCTATGCCAATAAAAGTATATGCCGATTTAAGCGACTTTAAACTCTATATGTCAGATGTAGGTATGCTTACTATGCAGTCCGGTATAGCTACACAAGCTATTTTATCCCCCTTGTCTGTTGATAACCAATTTTTAGGGGCAATAGCTGAAAACTTTGTGGCACAATCTTTTGCGACAAACAAAATCCCATTACATTATTGGAAAAATGATAATACAGCAGAAGTTGATTTTGTGATACAAAAAGAGATGGATATAATTCCCATCGAAGTGAAGAGTGGATTGAGAGTTCGCTCTAAAAGTTTGGGGATATTTATGGATAAATACAATTCACCCTACGCCATTCGTATCTCTAAAAAGAACTTTGGCTTCGAAAATAACATCAAATCAGTTCCGCTTTACGCTGCTTTTTGTGTGTAAATTAAACTGTGTCAAGAATTTCTCCGCTAAGTTATAAATCAATTCAAAGAGAATGTAATCTTAGGATTCCAACCCTAATTCGGCGGCGATTTTTTCCATAAGGGCGTAAGCGGCTTCGAAATTATTTTCTATTTCGCCGTCGAGGATGGCATTTTTTATCTGCTCTTTTATCTCTCCGATGGTGTTACAGGGGGAGAGATTATATTTCTGCATAATAATCTCGCCGGTAATAGGATTCTTAAAATTCCTAACTGCATCTTTCTCCTCGACCTCGATTAGTTTTCCCCTTACCAGCGCAAAATTTTCACGAATACGTGCCACTCTCTTCTCATTCTTGGAGGTAATATCGGCTTCACAAAGGAGCATAAGATCATCTATGTCATCCCCGGCATCGAAAAGAAGCCTCCTAACAGCAGAATCTGTAACCCCTTCATCTACCAATGCAATAGGTCTGAGATGGAGCTGAACTAATTTCTGCACATATTTCATCTTTTCATTTAATGGGAGTTTTAGATTCTTAAATATACCCGGAATCATCTTCCCCCCCACAAAGTCGTGATGGTGGAAAGTCCACCCTATCCCCGGTTCAAATTTTTTAGTGGCAGATTTCCCCACATCGTGGAGCAATGCAGCCCAACGGAGCCATAGATTATCCGACTTTTCTGAAAGATTATCTAAAACCTGAAGACTATGCGAAAAGTTCTCCTTGTGCCCTCTCCCTTCAAGAGTCTCCGCCCCCTTCAAATTCGTAAGTTCTGGGAGAATTAAAAAGAGTAAATCTGTCTCATCAAGGAGCCTAAACCCAATGGAGGGCTTCGGGGAGAGCATTATTTTATTAAGCTCTTCAGTAATACGCTCTATTGAGAGGATTTGAAGCCTTCCCCTATTTCTTTTAATCGATTCCAATGATTCGGGAACAATGGTAAATGAGAGTTGGGTCGCAAACCTTATTGCCCTAATCATCCTCAGTGGGTCATCACTATAAGTGGTATCAGGGTCGAGCGGAGTTCTAATAATCTTCCTTTGCAAATCCTCTTCACCCCCAAAAGGGTCAATCAAAGTTCCGAAGTCCTCTTTCTGCAGAGAAAAAGACATTGCATTAATGGTAAAGTCCCTGCGCTCCTGGTCCTCCCGGAGGGTGCCATCCTCGACAATAGGTTTTCTGGAATCGGAGCGGTAGGACTCCCTCCTTGCCCCGACGAACTCCACCTCCACTCCGGAGGTCTTTATCATTGCTGTGCCGAAACTCTTAAAAACAGAGACCCCCACCTTCATTCTCTCTGCCACCCTCTCTGCAAGTGCAATTCCACTCCCTTCTACCACGATATCAATATCTTTACTCTCACGACCTAAAAGTGAATCACGAACATACCCCCCTATGACGTAAGCTTTTACCCCCATTGCCTCAGCCTCATCAGCTACTATTTTGAAAATCTTTTTATCTAAGTAATTCATTGCTCTAACTGTTACACATCTGCTCATAAGAAGGGACTTCACTTAAAAAGTGATACTCGCGACTTTCAGTATCTAATTTACAAATGTAAGAACTATTTCCATTAGTAAACATCATATAGCGCACATTCAATACCCTGTTATATCTCATCCCCTGCTCCATAACCTCACGATCTAACTTGATGGAAGGGGCTTTACACTCGACTAACATAAGGGGTTTGGCTGAACGATCAAACACCACTATATCAGCCCGATAGTTAAGTTTATTAAACTTAAAAGAGTATTCTGATGCCATTAAACTGAGTGGAACTCCCACCTGCTCGTTCAACCATCTAATTATCTGCTGCCTCACCCCCTCTTCGGGTGTATCGGGAACTTCTTTTTTTCTTAACAAATCATACATACTGCAAAGATAATATTTTGTATTTTTGCAAGTAATTAATTATTAACCTATATTTTTATATGAGATCAATTCTTGACCATAAGATTTTAGCAGATGAAATCTACAAAGCCTCAGAGGTAGCCGGTTATTTGTGGGAAAAAGGGTGGGCTGAGCGCAATGGTGGCAATATCACCATAAATGTTACTGATTATATCTCCCCTGCTATTGCAGAGCTTGAACCAATAATGGAGCCGCTTCCGATAGGGGCGCACCTCCCCGCCCTTAAAGGTCAATACTTTTTCGGCAAAGGGACACTTAAGAGAATGCGAGATTTAGCAAGACTCCCCATGGATAACGGGTCATTAATTAGAATAAGTGACGACTGTAAACACTATGAAATCATTGCAGATAACCCTATAATGCCTACCTCCGAACTCCTTTCACACCTCTCCATCCATAACTACCTGATAGAGCATAAGACCGGATATAAAGCAGTTCTTCATACTCACCCGACTGAGTTAATCTCTATGAGCCATAACCCTCAGTTCCTTAAAAAAGGGGTTCTGACCGACCTTCTATGGAGAATGATTCCGGAGGCAAGACTCTTCTGTCCTCGCGGTTTAGGTATAGTTCCTTATGAGACACCGGGCTCTACGGAGTTGGCAAATGCCACACTTGAGCAGTTTAAAGAATATGATGTGGTAATATGGGAGAAACACGGAGTCTGCTGCGTTGGGAGGGATATTTTAGATGCCTTCGATACAGTGGATACCCTTACCAAATCGGCACAGATTTATCTTAACTCCCTCGTTATGGGATTCGAGCCGGAAGGGCTTACTAAGAAACAGATGGATTTATTCATTAAAGCTTACGGGCTCTAATAATAGAGTTATGGCGAAAGGGACAGACTCCATTCAACAGTTCAACTCCTTAAGAACTAAAATATCATCAGGCATTTTTAGCCCTGTATATATTCTTATGGGGGAAGAGCCCTATTACGTGGATACTCTCTCTGAACTCATTATTTCCAAAGCATTACAGCCTCACGAAAGAGATTTCAATCAAATTATTCTCTACGGAAGCGATACATCTGCTTCCGAAATTATCTCAATATGTAGCAGATACCCTATGATGGCTGAAAGGGAGTTGGTGGTAATTAAAGAGGCACAGTCATTAAAAAAAATCGATGATTTAGCTATATATTTAGACAACCCGACCCCGACTACCATCCTCGTATTATGCCTTACCGGAAAGAGCCTCGATAAAAGGACTACTTTTTATAAAAAAGCTTTAGCAAAAGCAGAAGTGTTTGAGTCCACCCCGCTCTCTCAAGAGGGGGTTCCCAAATGGATAGAGTCATACATCCTGTCACTTGGTAAAAAAATAGAGCCAACCGCCTCTATTCTACTTGCAGAGTACGCAGGAACTGAATTAAGAAAAATTGTCCTCGAAATAGATAAACTGCTGAAATCTAAAGATGAAAATGAGAAGAGCATCACTGTGGACGATATCGAAAAAAACATAGGTATCAGTAGAGAGTTTAACGCAACGGAGCTAACTGATGCATTAGCCTCTAAAGACTCAGTCAAAGCATTTAAAATAGCTTATTATTTTGGAGAGTCCCCAAAGAACTACCCCATACAGATGACATTGGGCTATCTATTCTTTTTCTTTAATAAAGTGGAGCATATTCATGCCATAATGTTAGCTTCTAAACATATATCTCCATCTGCCGCGGCCACTCAAGCAGGAATCTACTCTAAATATACTGTACCATACATAAATGCTGTGAAGAATTACCCCCTTATGAAGAGTTTGAAAATAATATCATACATAAAGGAGTGTGATTATCGCAGTAAAAGCAATGCACGGGGAGAAGCCACTGACGGGGAGCTACTGGTAGAGCTAATCGGAAAAATCTTAAATTAGAGTTACCACTTTACCACTCGCTCTATCCTATGAGAGACAGAGGTAAATATTTCATAAGGGATGGTACCAAGGATATTAGCAAGATCTCTTGCTGTGGGTTTATCTCCAAAAATGGTAACTATATCCCCCATTTTAGCATTTGTTCCTGTAATATCTATCATACACATATCCATACAGATATTACCAATCGTTTTTACCATATTTCCATTGACCTCAAAAGAGACATTCCCCCTGCCAAGACGCCTATCTATTCCATCTGCATAGCCGACAGGTAGGGTCGCAATAGCGGAATACCCTGAATTAAGGATACCATGTCTTCCATACCCCACCGTTCCCTCATCCTCATAAAGTCTCTCTATCTGAATTATAGGACAACGAAAAAAAGCTGTCGGCTTTAGAAGAGAATCATCCAACGCACTTATGCCATAAATACCGATTCCTAGTCGTACCATATCGAACTGATATTCAGGAAATCTCTCTACTCCTGCTGAATTTAATATATGCCTGAAAGGGGTGTTGGGAAGAATCTCCATTATTTCCCTACTCATCTGGTCAAAAAGAGCTACCTGACCACGAGTAAAATCGTCATCCTCGGGAGCATCCGAAGAGGCAAGGTGCGAATAGATGGATTTAACCTCTATCTCGGGGTGATCTTGCAAGTAGTAGAGTAACCAAGGGATTTCCCTGGTTCTAAACCCAAGACGATGCATTCCGGTATCGAGTTTTAAGTGTATAGGATAATTTTTCTTTCCGGAATTTTTAAGAGCAGCAGTAAATCTCTCTATAGAGACCATTGAAGTAACCGCAGGCTCAAGTCCCGCATTAATAACATCGAGATGTGAGTAATATCCATCAGAGAGGATAATTACAGGGTTTTTAATCCCCCCTTTTTTCAACTCTATCCCCTCCGATAAAGTCGCCACAGCAAAATAATTAGCCCCCATACTCTCCATAGTACTCGCAAAAGGGAGAGCTCCATGTCCATAGGAGTTTGCCTTTATTAGGACAAGTAGTTTGGTTTCAGGTTTAAGTTTAGACCTGAAATAGAGATAATTGTGTTTTAGATTTGGGATATTGATCTCAAGCTGTGCGTGAGTAATCATCGATATAAAAATTAGTCTTTTAACTTTTTATACTTAAACCTTTTTGGCTCTACATTACCAAGTCTCTGTCTCTTATTCTCCTCATATTCAGAATAAGTCCCTTCGAAGAAATAGACCTTAGAATCCCCCTCAAAAGCAAGGATATGGGTAGCTATTCTATCTAAAAACCACCTGTCATGAGAGATAATAACCGCACACCCTGCAAAATTCTCAAGTCCCTCCTCCAACGCACGAATGGTGTTAACATCGACATCGTTTGTAGGCTCGTCCAAAAGAAGCACATTGGCCTCCTCTTTTAAGGTTAATGCCAGGTGAAGTCTATTCCTTTCACCACCACTTAAAATACCACAAAGTTTCTCCTGATCAGCCCCTGAAAAATTAAATCTCGAAACATAAGCACGAGCATTGACCTCACGATTCCCAAGCTTTACAAACTCAGAATTATCTGCAATAGTTTCATATACAGTTCTATCGGGGTCTATCTGCTTATGCTGCTGATCCACGTAGGCTATTTTCACTGTTTCGCCTACTGTAAAATCTCCTTTATCCACACTCTCTATTCCCATTATAAGCCTGAAAAGAGTCGTCTTACCGGCACCATTGGGACCTATAACTCCCACTATCCCTGCAGGGGGGAGTTTAAAGTTAAGATTTTCAAAAAGAAGCCTGTCCCCAAAACCTTTTGAGACTCCTGAAGCCTCTATAACTTTATTACCCAAACGTGGCCCATTAGGGATAAATATCTCCAATCTCTCCTCCTTCTGACGTCCATCCTCATTTAACATCTTTTCATAAGCACCCAAACGAGCCTTAGACTTAGCTTGACGCGCCTTAGGAGCCATTCTAACCCACTCTAACTCCCTTTCAAGAGTCTTTCTTCGCTTACTCTCCTGTTTCTCCTCTTTGGCTAATCTCTGACTCTTTTGGTCTAACCATGAGGAGTAATTCCCCTTCCAAGGGATCCTCTCTCCTCTATCTAATTCCAATTTCCACCCTGCTACATTATCTAGAAAATATCTATCGTGAGTAACCGCGATTACAGTCCCCTTATACTGCTGTAGATGAGCCTCAAGCCATTGAACACTCTCTGTGTCGAGGTGGTTGGTAGGCTCGTCTAAAAGTAGCACGTCAGGTTCTTGAAGAAGAAGCCTGCAAAGGGCTATTCTACGGCGTTCTCCACCACTGAGAGTCTTAACCAAAGCATCTGATTCGGGACAAGAGAGGGCATCCATAGCTCTCTCTAATTTGGAATCTATATCCCACCCCCCTACTTGATCTATCCTCTCTGTAAGTTCCCCTTGTCTGATAATCAATTTATTCATCTGATCATCATCCATGGGCTCGCAGAATTTAAGGTTAATCTCCTCATACTCTTTTAGAAGCGTCATCACTTCTGCTACCCCCTCTTCAACTATCTCCTTAGCAGTCTTACTCTCGTCAAGATTAGGTTCCTGTTCGAGATAACCGACAGTATAACCGGGTGCCCATACCACTTCCCCTTGATAAGATTTCTCAAGCCCGGCTATAATCTTCATCACAGTAGATTTTCCGGAACCGTTAAGACCTATAATTCCTATCTTTGCTCCATAAAAAAAGGAGAGGTAAATATCCTTTAGAATAACTTTATTGTTGTGGGGTAGAATCTTTCCAACCCCGTTCATAGAGAAAATAATCTTTTCGTCAGCCATAATTTCAGAATTTTTACAAAAATAGATTAAAAATTCATTCTTTACACCTCCTCTCTAACATTTCTCTTAAACAGACTCCGTGTTTCTTCTTTATAGCCTTCTCCATCGTCCTTTTACAGTTGAAACCAATCATCTCTGCCAGCTCATTTCCATTTCTATACTCATCAGACAGATTCTCCTCTTCGAGTATCGACATCATGTGTTTAAGCCGATACCCATTTACATAACCGGAGAAGTTCAGCTCCTTTGCCTGAAGCGCCCTTGAAATATAGGTTCGGTTTGTACCTGCTAATGCAGCTAAATCAGAAAGTTTGAGATTAGGATCTAAAAAAATCTTTTTCTCCTGCATAACATTTTCTAATTTCTTATACATCACTTCATTTGTAATCTGCTCTCTCACTTTATACCTGTTCTTATAGCTCTTCCTTTTCGAAGTCTTCTCCAGGGTAATTTTAATACGAAAGGGCAATTTCAAAATTTTCCCCATTTCTCCTCCTTATTTTAATCGCTCGACACCACTCCGCGGGAGTACACCCTGTATTTATTTTGAAAGCATTCGTAAACGAGGCATTATTTCTAAACCCACTCAGACTACATAATTCAACAAGAGATAAAGATTCATCTGCCAAATAGAGTCGCATGGCCTCTCTAATCCTGTAGTAATTAACAAATTCTCTAAAATTCTTATCCATCTTTATATTTATGGTCTTTGAGAGATAAGATTTGTTTGTAAAGATTCTAACTGCTACCTCACCAATACTGAGATCCGGGGAGAGGTAAGGCTTCTCATTTTCAAAATAGTCAAGTAATCTCTGCTTTACTATATCATACCCCTCCTTACTTTTAGAGGGTGAATCAGACATTTCGATTACCTCACTCCCCAT
>CAZXOP010000036.1:0-5846 GCA_964642235.1 uncultured Muribaculaceae bacterium | reverse complement strand
AACAGATATAATATGACATTAATATAGTACTTGAAGAGAGTCCCTAGAAATGGCTCCGGGAGGAGAAAATAGACTATATCGTCAAAAATTAAAAGAATGGCTGTAAATAGAATTGCTCCATTTAGTAAGACTCTAACCCATGTTGAGTTATTGTTTTTAGTAAAATATAAAAAGATAGTCGAGAGGAGCAAGAAACAACACTTTGCAAAAACTATATCTTTAAATCCATCCCGACCTATAAAATGAGGGTTCTTCAGTATTAAGAAATAGTTAAACAAGAAGAGTAAAAATAAAAGAGAAAAAAAAAGAACCATCCTCTTATGAGGAGTGGCTTGCTCTCCGCCTTTTAATTTCCTCACAGTATAATACTTAGAGAAGAGGAGGAGTAAAAGTGCTACATGCAGCAGTAACACGACTGCACCGATAGCATAAAAATGGTTTAAGAAAACAGTTTCCATAAATGTAGGTTTTATCGTAATGTAAAAATACAAAACGAAACCTATTTTTATAGATTATGGAATAAGAAGGGATTAAAAAACTGATTTTTAAAATTTTAACCTAATTTTTTATTTTATCAAAACCTTGACCGTAAACCCCCATAACACTACCAACCGAAATAAAGGCTGTTTTATCTATCTCTTTAATGAATCTAAGAACCATATTAGTTTCAGATTTTCTAACGACCACTAATAATATCTTTCCATCTTCTTTTGAATACCACCCTTTCCCATCAAGTACTGTCACCCCACGATGCATAACAGAGGTTATTTTATCAGCGACAGTGACATACTGTTTTGAAAAAATGAATATCTGAACAGACTGTTTGGTTCCTGAGATAAATAGATCGATAGTAGAGCTTGTTACAAACACCATTAAGAAACCGTAAACCACATTTGCAAGTCTTAATCCTATACCATCTTCCGAGGGAAGCAACATAGATGATGAGATAATAAAGATATCCATAATAAGAATTAACTTACCTGTGGAGATGTTTCTATATTTATTTATCATTAATGCAATGATATCTGTTCCTCCTGTACTCCCCCCCTGAGAGAATGTCAGCCCTATACCCAGACCTGAAAGGGCACCCCCCATAAGGGTACAGATTAATTTACCATTAACGACAAATTCTTCTATAAAAGCAGCAGGGATAACCTCCGGCAGTAATTTAAAGAAGAAAGAGACAATTATTACTGCATAAACTGTCTTGAAGCCGAATGATTTACCTAACACTTTAAGAGAGATGAGTAGTAAAAAGATATTTACTATCAAAAAAGTATAGCTGACAGGAAAGCCTGTTGCATACTGAATTATGGCACCTATACCGGATACCCCACCACCCACTAATTTATTAGGCAGTATGAATATAACCCAGCCTCCCGTATAACACAATAACCCGATGGTTATTATGAGATAGGATTTGAAGGCTTCGAAGATTTTTTTAAACCCTTTTTCCATTCTATTTTATTTCCTCCTTTTATTTGTTCAAACCCTTTTCCATAGACACTCATCGCCTGTGTTACTGAGATAAAGGCAGTATTGTCTATCTTTTTAATCTCTCTGTTAATCTCAGTTAACTGGTTTTTTCTTGCAACGATTACCAATACCTTTGTATCATTCTGAGAATACCATCCGGTAGCTTCGAGTGCTGTCACTCCCCTCCCGACCTCTTTAATTATGGTATCTGCTATCTCTTTATACTTAGAGGAAAAAACGAGAATCTGAACAGACTGTTTATTCCCTGTAAGTATCAAATCGAGAGTATATGAAAACGAAACCATCTGAATATAACCATATACCACATCCTGTAGAGATTTATCGGGGAGGAATATAATGGAACCTATAATAACCAAGTCACAATATAGGAAAACTCTACCGGGAGTTACTTCTCTATACTTTGCAATAATCAATGCAATAATATCCGTCCCTCCGGTACTCCCCCCTTGAGAAAAGACAATATATATCCCAATCCCTCCTATTGCTCCTCCTATTAAGGCATTAATAAACGACTCGTTTATATCTGAGCTCCAAGGAAGAATAGTTGGTAAAAATTGGAGCAAAAGGGTGGCAATAACAATACAATAAATAGTCTTAAAACCAAAACCTTTTCCTAGTACTATTGTTCCAATAATAACAAGGCAGGTATTAATAGCAAAGTACATAGCTGAAACAGGTACTGTTCCGTGTGTAGCATAGTGTATAACTGATGAAAGACCGGTAACTCCACCCCCCGCAATTCCATTTGGAATAAGGAAAGAGGTCCAGCTAAAACAATAAAGGAAAATTCCTACTGTAATGATAAAATACTCTTTAATAGTTATTGCAATTTTGTTATCCATCATAGTTAAAAAACAATATTAATAATTTTAGAGGGTACTACTATTACTTTCTTAATCGGAGAGCCTCCAAGATATTTCTCGCAGTTTGAATCGGCACGTACTGCCTCCTCCACCTCCTTAGGTGAGAGGGACTTTGGAAGTTCTATCTTAAATCTCAATTTCCCATTAAATGAGACAGGGTACTCAAATAAATTCTCTATGGTAAAAGCCTCAACGTATTGAGGGAAAGAGGCTTTTGACACAGACTCATTATGCCCTATCGCACTCCAAAGCTCCTCGCTTATATGTGGTGCAAAGGGGGAGAGAAGAATCACAAGTGGCTCTAAAACTTCGAGGCTTTCACATTTAAGGTCAGAGAGTTCATTTACGGCTATCATAAAGGCAGATACTGAGGTGTTAAATGAGAAGTTCTCTATATCGGTCTCCACCTTCTTTATAAGTTTATGAAGCACTTTCATCTCTGCTGCTGAGGCTTTAATCTCCTTAGGAACATAGACCCCTTCCCTGAAATAGAGCCTCCAGAATTTACGCAAAAATCTATGTACCCCATCTATCCCTTTGGTATCCCAAGGTTTCGACTGTTCAAGCGGCCCGAGAAACATTTCGTACATTCTCAGAGTATCAGCCCCATATTCATTACATATCTTATCGGGATTTACCACATTATAGAGCGACTTACTCATCTTCTCCACGCCGAAACCGCAGATATATTCCCCCTCTTCCAAAATAAATTCAGCATCGGCATAGTCAGGCATCCACTTTTTAAAAGCCTCTAAATCAAGCCTGTCGTTATTAACAATATTGACATCTACATGTAGCTCGGTGGTATCATAGTTATCTTTTAATCCTACCGAGACAAACTTATTGGTATTCTTGATTCTATAAACAAAGTTAGAGCGTCCCTGAATCATACCCTGATTAACCAGCTTCTTAAATGGCTCCTTCTCACATACATACCCAAGGTCATATAGGAATTTATTCCAAAATCGAGAGTAAATAAGATGTCCCGTAGCATGTTCGGTTCCCCCTATATATAAATCGACATTTCTCCAATATTCGTCAGCCTCACGACTAACTAAAGCTTCCGAATTATGGGGATCCATATAGCGTAAATAATAGGCACTACTCCCTGCAAATCCGGGCATTGTGCTCTTCTCTATCGGATACCCATTGTGTCTCCAATCTTTTGCTCGTGCCAATGGTGGTTCTCCGGACTCTGTGGGGAGGAATTTGTCCACCTCCGGAAGTTCGAGCGGCAGGTATTTCTCCTCCATTGCTGTCGCAATACCATTCTTAAAATAGATGGGGAAAGGTTCACCCCAATACCGCTGACGAGAAAAAATTGCATCGCGGAGGCGATAATTGACCTTCCTCTTCCCTATTCCCATCTCCTCAACTCTGTCTATCGCAGCAGGAATTGCCTCCGCTACGGACATTCCATTGAGGAACCCGGAGTTACACATAACCCCCTCCTTCGCATCAAAACTCTCCTCTGAAATATCGCACCCCTCAATAAGAGGGACAATAGGAAGGGAAAATTGCTTCGCAAAGGTGTAGTCTCGGCTATCGTGGGCAGGGACTGCCATAATTGCACCCGTTCCATACCCTGCAAGTACATATTCTGAAATCCAAATAGGAACTCTCTCATTTGTCAGAGGGTTAAGGGCGTAGGAGCCACTAAAAACCCCGGTAGCAGTATGTGTCTCCGCAATTCTCTCCCTCTCTGTTTTGGTTTTAGCCTTCTGCAAATAAGCCTCTACTGCTGATTTTTGGTCGGGAGTTGTCAATTTCTCCACCCACTCACTCTCCGGAGCAAGAACCATAAAAGTTACCCCGAAGATGGTATCTGCACGCGTGGTAAAAATTGTCATATCATACTCTTGTTCTCCGTTTGAGACCTTAAATATCATCTCCGCACCTTGTGAACGCCCAATCCAATTCCTCTGCATCTCTTTCAGAGAATCTGTCCATTCAAGACTCTCCATATCCTTAAGCAGACGTTCTGCATAAGCAGAGACTCTCAACTGCCATTGAAGCATCTTTTTCTGCTCCACAGGGAACCCGCCCCTAACTGAAACCCCCTCTTTTACCTCATCATTTGCAAGAACAGTCCCCAATTTCGGACACCAATTTACCGAAGTTTCCCCTTGATAAGCGATTCTATATCTCATTAAAATATCAGACTTCTCTTTCTCAGTGAAACTGATCCACTCAGAAGCGGAGAAACCCTCTATTTGCTCAGAATTAGCATTTATGTTTTCATTCCCCTCCCTCTCAAAAATGGCAATCAACTCGGAAATAGGCTCTGCTTTATCGTTAGTACGATTATACCATGAGTCGAACATCTTTAAGAAAGCCCATTGTGTCCATTTATAGTAATCGGGGTCGCATGTACGAACCTCTCTTGACCAATCATAAGAGAAACCAATTCTATCTAACTGCTCTCGATATCTGTTAATATTGACATTGGTGGTTTCAGCAGGGTGTTTGCCGGTCTGAATAGCATATTGTTCTGCGGGGAGCCCGAAAGCATCATACCCCATAGGGTGAAGGACATTAAACCCTTTTAGTCTCTTGTAACGACTATAAATATCACTCGCTATATAACCGAGGGGGTGACCAACATGAAGACCTGCCCCGGAAGGGTAGGGAAACATGTCGAGGACATAATATTTTGGCTTTGAGCTCTCTGTTTCTACTTTATATGTTTTATGTTTAACCCAGTATGCCTGCCACTTTTTTTCGATTTCAAGAAAGTTATACTCCATAATGATTCAATAATAAACTGCAAATGTATGAAAAAATGAGCAACCTTCATATTTGAGACTTGTAATTAGATGCATAGTTCCTACAAATGTAAAGTCTTTTTGAGCAGCAAAGTCTCCCCCCACAATATTGCAGGGTTAATTGTTATTGCATGTCTAATAAATCTTTGGGGTTTGACGTTAAATCTACTACCGACTTACTGCATATTAGCAAAGTGCTATCATTTTGTAATTTCATCTTGAATTTCATTGTGTTATAATCTTTGTAAAATGTAATTACATATCGTCCCCGTAGTGGATTATCGGGTACATTAAACAAAATTGTATCATGTGCATTTTTTCCTGTGGCAAGTTCCCAAGTACCTTTTGACTGTTTAATGTTTTGCTTGCAAAGTGAAGGTAAATCACAAACTTGTTTTTGCCTTATTATCATTTCATTACTACAAATCTCTGTATGCCAATTCCTGTTTAAAACAACACAACTATCTAAATCCAAAGCCCACAAACCAACCAATCTTTTTTCTGTTTTCGATTGACAGGAAAAGAGCAATACAACAAAGCAAAATACGGATAATAACTTAACAAGTTTAATTTTCATGCTGTTTAATTTTCTTTGGGTCGTAGTGGCGGGCGTGGGAGTCAAGCAGGTCAAGAGTTCCTGTGGTCTCTTCTGATAGATATTTGTATTCTGCTTTCACGGCTACCTAATCAGTGTTAGTATAATACAATTTTTTGAAGTCAG
>CAZXOP010000035.1:1212-15891 GCA_964642235.1 uncultured Muribaculaceae bacterium | reverse complement strand
ATAAGATGCCACCGCTCTTTTATGGTCAACCTTGATCAAGTAAAGGTTGCTAAAAAAACCAAGAATGGTATCTATTTAGATATCGGCGTAGATAGAGTTCCGGAGATTCCAGTCTCTAAGAGTTATGGGGAGAAGGTTACAAAATGGCTCCTCTCTTCGATGAGTTAGTACTACTAAAGCAACTTATCCAATATCCCCGAAAGTTCTATATCATCTATAACTATACTCTTTAAGAAGAGATTACCATTATGTGTTAAAGCAAAGAACATCTGTCTCTTATCCAGCTCACCTACCTCTCTCTTTACGAAACCTTTTTTCTCTAATGAGCTTATAACTTTAGATGTATTGGACGGGGTTAATCTGAGAAGTTCTCCTAACTCCCCTGAAGAGAGCTTAATCATCTTTGAGATATGACACAAAGCCATCCCCTCATTTAGCGAGAGTGCATATCTCTTCTCAAAACTCTCCTCAAAGAGATTTACAGCCTTTTGAATATCCCTTATTTTACAAAGCTTATCCATAACTACTATTGAACGGCTCTAAGTGGGCAGTATCTAATACACTTTCCACACTCTATACACTTTTTTTCATCTATTATCGGAAGTCCGAAACCATCTTGGGAAATCGCATCTAATGGACAGATTCTTATCAATGGACAACGATGGTTCTGCGGACAAATATTGCTATTAACAGATAGTGCCATAACTCTTAATTCTCTTTCTTTTTTTCTTTTTTAAACATACTTAATAACAAACTACCTATTATTGCCCCGAATAAAATACTCAAGTAAGGGGATGAAGTGATCGGACAAGTCCCTGTGGTACATCCAATAAAATGGTAGTAAAGGTAACCACCTATTGCTCCTAATACGCCTCCGATTATATAGAGCATGTTCTGTTTTAGAAATTCTTTCATTTTAATAATATCCATCTTTTTGTTTCCTATGGAAATTAGTTCCTCTGGAAAATTTCCGCAAAGGTATAATTAATTTTATTATCTGCAATTATATTATCAATAAAAAAGAGGTTGACTAAAGTAGTCAACCTCACCTTACTAAACATTAAACACTTACAAAGGAACTAATTTTTACCCCAACGATACCCTTTTCCAGCTTTTCCGCTGCTTCCATTACCGGGAGCAGTTCCATTTGCCGTACCGGTGCAATCACCACTCTTATTTACTGAACCTTTTTTACCATTTCCTTTTCCACCTTTTTCACTATTTGTATCGCCATTTTTTCCTTTGCCCTTACCAAAACCGTTTCCTTTGTCGAATTTTGCATTGATTATGGCATCGTAATCTGCTTGGGAGAGTACAGTGGGAGTGTATGTTCCACCAAGCACTTTAATTCTTCGAGCAGCAGCTCTTAGATGGTTAGAAGAGGCTTTCATCAAATGTTCTACAATGAGTTTGATATTGGGGTTTGTAATAGTGGGGAGAACTTTCTTGTATGCCGCAATATTATCTTCCTCAACATAAGCCATAGTTAAGAATGCTTCCAAGAGAGTGGTTCCTTTTACAACTAATTTATCATAAATAGCCTGACGATTAGCATCTGCAAATACCCCATATTCGCCTATAGCAGGGAATTCAATTTCATAGAAAGACAATACTTTCTCTATACAAGCAATGTGAGATGCTTCAGCCTTTCCAATTCTTGCGATTTGAGGTGCAGTTGGATATTTTTCTGCAAAGACTTTATAAATATCCCTTGCTACTTTCTCATCCTCACGCATTGCGTATAAAAATTCTATTTCATCAGCAGTAAGAGGGTCAGTGGCCTCAAATAAAGGAGCTACAGAAGACTTGGTCATCATAGTGGTTCCTTCTTCGTCCACTTCAAGTAAGTTAATTTGATTATCGGCAACTGTCTTGTCGCATGATACAGTAGTTAATGTAAAAATGGCAGATATAGCCGCAAGTAAAAATAATTTTGTTTTCATCTTTTTTATAATTTGATTTGTTTCTGAATAGTAACCGCACAAATCAAATTTTACCCTACCATAATATTTCTAAAAAAAACATAGGGGTAAAAGGCATTGCTCCGGAATAGAGTGTGATGGGGTCATTCTTCCCTTGAACGGTGTAGCTATATTTGAGATTTTCAGTATTAAAAAGATTAATAAGGGAGACACCGGTCTGTAATGTAAACCCTTTAAGATACAATCTATAGGTGGCAGCTATATCAAATCGAGAATATGGCTTATCTATATTTATAGGTGTGGCATTTGTGGGTCTGCCAAAAGCATGGCCTTTCCCCTCTCCTCCTGAATAATTAAGCAAAGAGAACCCTGTACCATATATATAATTGGCAGAGAGAATAAAAGGCTTTAGGTTTATTAAAGAACCAAATTTCAATTCGTGCCCAGTCCCATCATCTTTACTATTAATTAAGGAGTATGAACCAAATAAACTACCTCTTTTAAAATCATATTTTAGATTTTCATCGGTTTGACTTAACCGATTGAAGAATAAACTTTTAGCAGAGTTATTGGAATTCAGAGGTAACGAGTTAGTAACCGTGCGTATTTCAGCGTTTTGCGGTGCTATACTGTCAAATAACTCACTGCAAATCTACGGTTTTTCTCTCAAACCCACAACATATATTTTTCCTTTTTTCAATTGATATACATTTCATTCATGGCAGGCGGTAGATAAGACAACACTTTTTAGAAATTTACTCTTTCGGTACGAAAGGAAGAAATTTCTAAAAACCGCTTGCGGCTCGGTGTTGGCATTCTATCGCCGAAATGTACCTTTGTATAGCAATTAAAAAGTAGTTATTTCCACTCCCTCTATATCCTGAGAAGTGGTTATTATTTTCCCTTTCAAAGTATCATTAATGTTGAGTTTCCGATAATTATCCGATTGTTCGCTATGGATGGGGATTATTCCGAGTGTTGGGTTGACGAGATTGCATACATTGGCGAGACATTCGGCAGATGCATGTCCGCTGGTGTGTAGCTTTTCAACGTTGGGAAACATTGATACAAAGTCTAAATAACGCTGTACAGTGTGTTTCCCATCATAGTTTACATACTCTTTCCACATTGAATAAATCAGCACTGTTTCATTTGGGTCTAACCGGGTTGCCAGCGACTGGTAATAATCCTTAAACTTGTCTGTTGCTCGAACGAACATACAAAATCCCTTATCAGACATCCATTCTACCAGTTTTCCGTTCGTTGGGTTGAAATCATAGACTTTATCAAAATGGAATAGTTGAGAACGAATACCCGCCGACTCTGTAAATATCTCCAATATACTCTTCTGAAAGCGATCACAGACGAGAGGTCTTTTGAGATGTTTATTTGCTGCATAAAATGTTGCCAGTCGTTCCATGTCTGTAGAAGAACACATCACGAACACATTCTTATAACGTGTCATTATCCTTCCCGCTTCCTTTTGTAACTCGTTTTCAGTCATTACTTTTTCTCCACGTCTTGAAAGCATAGTTCCCTCGGTAATCAGAAAATCGACTTTCCCTTGTGGGAGAATGAACTTTTCAATTGTGGGCAACAATCCTTTGCTCAAATATCCATGTCCTCTGAAATCGCCTGTATGTAGTATTTTTTTGCCCTCGGCCTCAATCAAAAACATATAAGCGTCATATGCGGAATGACTTACGAAATAGGGTGTTATTGTTATATCTCCAATATTAATCGATTGTCCGGGAGAGAGTTCTCCCATTTTTTTAAGTTTGGCAATCTCTTCTGCCGAGAGTTCTTCACGACCCTTGATGTATGATAGTTGCCGATGTTTACAGAGAGCCACACGTTTAGCGACATTACCAAGATATTGCTGAACATTGTCCGGTACATAATGAAATAACCCGAGATGATCGCCGTGATAATGGGTGTAGAAAATTGCATCAATACCTTGTGTGATTTTTTCTATTGCTTCACGGCTTGCAAAATCATCTTTCACAACTCCCTCGCCATCCGGTAGATTCTGCCCTAAATCAATCAGTATCCGGGTTTCACTGTTAGATATTTCCGTGATGCAACCTCCGATTTGGTTGATTCCTCGATGAATAGTGATCTTCATAACGGAATATAAGAATATTCTATGTGTTCCATCTTGTGTATATAACTGTCATTGACAAGAATTATGACAGCAGGGGATATTAATGGATGAAGTTTTGTCGCGAGAAAATGACCCTTTATAGAGTGGATTTTATTTGGATCTAAAGAATTATACAAAACATCAAAATTTCTATATTCGCAGTGTTTTGCATCTTGTGGATATTTAATTCTTCGATTTTTAATATCATTCATAATATTGACGTAATACATCAATTCAGATATAATCCCGACCATTATATTATCTGATCTCTTCAATTCAAAGATATGCAAAGTATCGCCACGTAAAGCCCAAATGTCGATCTGGCTTTTGCCCCGCGGCATTACGCAACTCTCTTTTGATATAACACTATTAAATACACCTACCGGCAGTTGTTGATCGATCACATCATAACTTTCTTTATGCTTAATGATGTACTCTCTTTCAAGAATAGCTTCCTCTCCTTGCGCTTCTTTATCGGCTTCTTTACATGGGAAATTTACTACCCAATTCTTGAGATTTTCTCCGTAATAATCCATATTAAACAAGGAGCCGTTTTCAGCCCAATCATAAGCCTTTATAAATTTCCAAACACGATATTTAAATCTCTCGTAATGGAGTGTATCCGATTTGGGAGTGGTTGCATTCCAGAAAATTGAAACCTTATCTATCAAATCGGGAAGCCATGCTTTCAGACAAAGAGCCCATCCCTCAAAAGCTGATTCATTCGATTGCATGTTCGCACACACTCCTTTGTCTGAAATGCCAACTTTAAGTATGCCATCTGATAGCTCAAAATCAATCGATTCCGGTAAATTTATATTACCGTTCTGCGTGATTTGACGGAGTTGAAAAGCTATTTCTTGATTTGTCATTATTCTTTAACTTCTGCTTTTAACTCTCTATTAATAGTTTGTAATGGTTTCTTAAATGCGGTTTCCATTTTAACCATGCTCATTATTAGGAAATCCACCATTTTATCCCAATCATCTTTTTCATACAGACTTACATTTCGTAGTTCTTGCTTTATTCTACATGCCTTTTTATTTTCAAGCCGTTCCCACTCTAAAGTACCTGTCTGTTTTTCAATTTCATCTTTCTGTAGAAACAATTTATCGAAAACAAACTTATTCTCTTCAGTATTACCTCTTGACATATAAACTTCGGTTCGGGCATAATTTTTTGCTATGGAGAAAACAAATCCAACACCGCTGACACCCGATCCTGCTGTAATCCAATTATCTTTCGATGGACTGACATTTGCGAAAAGATTGGTTTTCGTATTGAGCTTGGGCAATAACAATTTCCAAAACTCAATCCTTATTTTATGCCTGATCACTTGCTCCTCTTGAGTACTTTGCTCCTCTTGAGCTTTTTCTGCCATTTTTATGGTATATTCTTCCACCTCATGAACGGGAATGATTTGTTCGATGTTAAGAAAAATTTGCTCTCCAAAAGAAAATGGCGTGGCTTTAAAGCATTGAATTTTAATATTATATTTTTGTAATAGCCATAGAACGGTAGATGTTACTTCTTTCCTGTAATTACCAGATACCAAAATTATCCTTTGAGTTTTATTTAATTGAATTTCCTTAAAATCCTCTGCATCTAAAAAATCTGAAATATTACTTTCCGCATTTTCGGAAACTCCTTTTTTATCAAGATAAGATTGATAAATGTCCTTTATTTGTTGCTTTGATAGGCTTGAGCAATACGAGGCATATTTTAACACCTGCCAGGTTACATCCCTTCCGCTATCATCCAGCTTGTTTTCAATGATAACTAAATCTCCCTGCTTGTCAATTGCAAGCAAATCAAGCCGTTCTCGTGTATCGTCAAATCCATCGAACTCCTTCTGAATAAATAGCAACTCATCGTCTTCTCCAAAGGCTGTGGGAGTATTTTCAAGCCACTCTTGTAAATGTTCTCTTTCCCGAAATTTCAGATCTGAGAAAGTGCAGCATTTGATTTTATTGATCCTATTCTTCTCTTTGTCAAGTACAAACATTGCGTATCTATATTTTTAATGACTATGAGCGCTATCATTCATGAAGAAAAATTTCACTCATAGCCCATAAGTTATTTTAGCTGTAAAGATAGTAAACATCTGCGAATCAGCCCCTATTATATCATAAAAACCATTACTCCGATCTGTTTTAATTGTGATATTAGTGCGCTATATTCCTCTACCTTTCTTCTCTTTAGGTGCAGCGGGGCTGATATGCGGTTTTATCGTTTGTTTCACTTTGTTAAACTGCTCCTTAAACCAGTCTATAATGTTCTGCCCGTTGAGAGAAAGATGCAGCTTATCGGGATTCTTCTTTTCCTTATACAGTTGTAGCTTGGCATCCTGCACATCGAAATACTTTTCGTGTTCTGACGAGTGAAGTTTGCCAGTTATCGTAACCTCTTTGCCGGTAAACAACTCCTTTATGTTTTCAACCGCCAATCCGATTCCCTTGCAAAATTGAACCATTCGCAGGTTCTCGGCTACTTGTGGAAATACCTCTAGCAATGTATTCAGGTCTTCCTGCGCCTTGTACGGCTCGTAATCCTTTCGGAGTTGTTCGAGCCGAATCTCCATCTCGGCAACCTCCTTTTCTTTCTTCTGTACATAGTCGTGCATATCGAGGAACTTCTCCCGCACTTCGTCCTTGCGGTCGTACAGATCCCATATCTTCTCGTTTACCTCCTCTTTTCGCTCTTGTAATACCTCTATTTCTTCTTTCAGGTCTTCATTCTTCGCATACAAATCACGGTAAAATTGCGGAGTGGATATATGACGGGCATCTGAGCCTTTAATACCTCGTTCCAGTCCGTATTTAGCCATTTTTTCGGCATAGGTATCCTGATACAGTTTCAGGTTATCCCGGGTCATGATATCATCGGCACACAGTCTGACTACATCCGCAGGCTTCTTACGATATTTCTTTGGGGTCGGCTTGCTCTGCTCCGGTTTGGGTTCCCGCTTCTTTTTCTCCCGCTCTTTTCTTCTTTCTCCGGTTACGATAGGTACGACCGTAGCGTGAATATGGGGCGTTTTCTCGTCCATGTGTAGAACGGCGGACACTACATTGTCTTTTCCGAATGTATCTTGCAACCATTTTATATTATCCCTGCACCACTCATCGAGCCTGCCCTCCGCTTGTATGCGGTGCATATCTTCGGGCGTACCCGACAGCATAATCTGCAACGCCCGGACTTGGCTGTGGCTGATCTTACGCTTTATCCCTGCGTTCTCAATACGGTGCTGTATCGCCTGTGTCCGGGTTTCTACTTCATCGGGATATTCGATAAGATTCCGGTTCAGGTACTTTCGTTCCGGGTCGGCATTAGCCGGATTGACCGTCCTTTCTATATGGGCGGTGGTTCCGCTATCGTTTCCTTTCGGCTTCTGTATATGTAAGACTGCAAATCCCATTTGCTTATTTGATATTAAAATTGGCAAATAATTTTCGTCTTTCGATACGGTCATCAGACCGTAAAAGGGAGATTCCAAAGGGGGAAAACCTTTGGCTTATTGGGGCATTTTTAGCAGTAGTGAAACGGATGCGTGAAAAAAATGCCCTAATAAGCTATGGCTTTTTTGAAAAGCCTTTCAGACAGGTTGCCGATAAACTCCAAACAGCTACTGTTATCAACAACATCACTCACTACAGTTTGTATAGCGAGTGATGTATAGTTAGTTGGTAGCATGAATAGAATTGCAAATATTTTTCTCCATTCCCTCCAACTTCTGCGAGAGGGATTCCATATCACGGCTTATCTTTTGGTTGGTTATCCGGGCGTAAATCTGTGTGGTCTTGATATTGGTATGCCCAAGAATACGACTTACCGTTTCAATGGGTACGCCGTGCGATAATAAAATTGTCGTAGCTGCGCTGTGGCGTGCGACGTGATAGGTCAGCCGCGTTTTGATTCCGTACTGTACGCCTATCTTTTTTAGGATGGTATTGCAACAGCTATTGCTCGGAACAGGAAAAACACGGTTATCATTCGTTAAGCCTTTGTACTTCTCTATAATGCGCTTGGGAACGTCCAACAGCCGGATATTGGAATCGGTGTTGGTCTTGCGTCTTCGGGTAATAATCCACAGGTTGCCGTCGAAGAAGGTTTGCAGGTTGTCGTTCGTGAGGTTCTTCACATCGGCATACGACAAACCGGTAAAGGTCGAGAAGATGAAGAGGTCGCGCACCAACTCGTAGGTTTTATTCTTCATCGGGGCGTCTATAAGCGTCTGTATTTCCTCTTCGGTAAGGTAACCCCTGTCCACGCTTTCGGGGCTGTTGATATATCCTGCAAAGGGATTGAACGGCAGTAAGCCTGTGTTCCGTGCTATGGAAATAATATGCTTTAGTACAATCATATATCCCCATACGGTATTGGTACGGCATTTCTTTTCCTCGCGCAGGAAGTGTTCAAAGTCATTGATAAAGGTGAAATTCAATTCTTTGAGTGGTATATCTTCCCTGCGGTAGGTAAGGGATAGGAACTCACGAATGTGTTTGTAGACGGTGCGGTATCGGGAGAACGTACCCTGCGCACGGCTGTAACCTACTTTCTTCTCAAACTCGGCGTTGTGTTGTTCGAATAGTTTCATGAGCGTTTCCTGCTTTACCCCGATACCGAGATAGGCGTTTTTCAGTTTGGTGGCGGTAACATAACCGTCCGTCTGCATCAGCTCCTGATAACGGCGGTTTACCTCTACACGGATTCTATCGACCGCAAAATTGATTTTCTGCGCTTCCACGCTCTTGCCCGATGCCCGGTTGTTCTTCACGTCCCACAAGCGGAGCGGAACGTCCATCTTGCAACTGAACTGTTTAACCTCGCCGTCCACTGTCAGACGGCACATCAAAGGCAGGTTTCCGTTGGGTTTCGGGCTGCCTTTCTTCACATAAAACAAGACCTTGAATGTTGACCTCATAACTCAATGTTTTTAACGTTACAAAATTAGTTATCATTGAGCTATTCGACACTATGTAAAATTACGCAAAACACTGAATAAGAACCAGATAGAGGTTAATTCAAATCTATTACTCGGTAATGAGATAGTAACTCATCTTTTGCGTTGTTCTGCTGAATTTGGGTTTTTAGCCTTTTCCCAAACTAAGCAAAACAGGGCGTAACAAACACTATTTCAGCTAATTCGCTACACCCTGTACAATTCTGCTTTTTAGTTAGAAGTTTATTTTAGAAAAAGATCCCCTCCAAGTAAAGATATATCTTCTGAGCTAATTCCATCTTCGGAAAGCCTGACTGCACCTGATATGTTTTTGGAGAACCCCTCCAAGGTAGCTGAAAAGCCAACCGGAGATTTATATGAGAGCCCCAAAACAGTATGCATAGCTTTTAATTGGTCATTAATATCCCAGACAAGTGTATATTGTTTATCCTTGATCTTGTATGGGAGACGAGTCATATATTGATTATATAGTCCCCATGAGGTGAAAATATTGAACCCCTTAAAAAGAGAAATAGTGGCGGAGACACGGGGTTGCAAATTAACTTTATCGGGTAAAAAGTCCCCCCTGAGCCCCGCATTAAATGAGAAAGGACCTATTGAAATATTGTCAGAAAGGAATAAGGAGGGTTTTAGAAGTGTACCTCCGGTAACTGAAAAACGATCCATCTGAAAACCTGCTTCGAGCCTTTGGAACTTGCCTATTACCTGTGAGTGCGAAAGTGCTGCAGAATATTGTTCTGCATAGAAATCCATTGTCTGACGATTAGTCTCCTCATCGAAGGTGTTAAGGCGAGAAAAAGAGAGGGAGAGTTTAGAGACAGAGCCCTCATTCCAGAAACGTTTATACGAGGCAGAGGCTCCATATTGTCTGCTCTCCTGCATCCCCTCTATTGTCTCGTCAGACTCATAATCAGCAGTATAACTAAATTTATCCTTTGCTCCATAGAATGAAACACGGTACTCATCTCTGTCGAAAAGGGTACCTGAATAGGAGAGATTAAGGTCTGAGAAGAGGTATTTTGGGGTAATATAAGCAGTCTGTGTGGTGGGACGCGTTCTCACACTTTTAGATACTTTTATAGGACGGCGACCATTAAAAGGGTTAAACACTTGATTATCATAGAGGTCATAAAAAGTACGGCGATAAGCTATAGAGAGGGCGGAGCGTTTGGAGATTGGTAAACTCCCGTAAATATTGGCTGTAAGGGTACTAATACTGGCTTTGACGGAGGGTCTGATTACGTTTGGTGCATTCCCCGATATTTCGGCTACTGCTCCGATCTGATTCCCATAAGAGGCACCATACCCCCCCTTTAATACTTTAATATCCTTAACGAGATAAGGGTTTATAAAGCTAATATTGTCATTAAAACCACGCATTCCGAAGAGTGGGATACCATCAAAAACAATACGACTCTCACCCGCAGTGGAACCCCAGACAATCAATTCATCAGAAGGTTCACCGGAGGCACGAATACCCGGCATAAGACGCAATAGATTAAAAACTGAGTTATCCCCACTCCCCGGCATTAAACGGGCAACTCTCTGCTCAGTAATAAATGTGGAGGTGGATTCATCTGATATTATAGGAGAGTAAGTCGGCATCGCTGCTGTAATAGTTATTTCGCTGATATTGGCATTGATAGAGGGAATCTCCTCCGAGGGCAAAGTGGTGGCGCCACCCTTAACCTCCTCTTTGATAGGCTTTGGAGTCTTTTTAGGCTCCGGTTTTGACGAAATCACGAATACCCCTCCTATCTCTTCACAAATAAAAGGTTTATCTGACAAAAGATAGTTGATAGCCTCATTAGGTGATAAGAAAGTTTTCTCTACAGAGACTTTATATTTAGACAATGCACGGCTATCAAATGAAAGTTGCACCTTCAGACCCATTAATACCTTATCAAGCCTCTCGTTTTTAACGCGAAGCTCCACCCCCTGCGCAAAACAAATTGTGGCAAGGAGCAGAAGCAATATAGCGACTATCGTCTTCTTCAAGTTATTTTATCCCTAATGTTATTCCAAAAGGCTTACCTATTATTTGCAAAATCTCCTCAGGATTCTTATCCATTGAAAATTTGCCGGTATAAAAATAGTTTAAATCTTTTGGAGCCACAATAGTTATGTTGTATTGTCTCTCTATTTCTTCAATAACATCTATCAATCGGGCATCGGAAAATGAAAACTCCCCTTTTATCCACCCTGTAATTGCGTCAGCATCCCTCACTTCAGAACTTACAAGGGATCCCTCCTGAAGTGTGGAACCCATTCCGGGAGTAAGAAGTGTCGAAGAGTTGGCAGAGGTAACCTCAACTCTCCCTGTAACACAAGTAACATCAAAAAGTTCTCCTCTGGCAATAACGTTAAAGGAGGTTCCAAGCACTGCAACAGAACCATTAGGGGTTATAACGCTAAACTTGCTCCCTTTTACTACCTCGAAAAATGCCTCTCCTTCCATTTTAACCCTCCTCGAAATCTTCCATGAATACGGTTTATAACTCACACTGCTATAAGCATTTAACTGCACTTGAGAACCATCCGGCAAAAGAAGGGAGAGTCTGCTCCCCTTCGGAGCAACTACCTCCTTATTATACAATAAGGCAAAGGATGAGAATACCACCACTATTGCCGCTGCCGCAGAGGCTATTGAGATCCAATGCCTTCTGGTGAAGTTCAACCTCTTTCCCTGATTTACCTCAACCTCCACGGGTTCATCCGAGAGAGCTTCGAAGCGCTCCGCCCAAATCTGTTCTTTGCTTTTACTCCAACTGGGGGTAACTTTTATATTCTCCGGCTTCATAACTATAAAATTTTATTTTTTAATAATTTTAATGCGGCACTCATTCTCTTTTCTACTGCTTTAACGCTCAACCCAAGCCGCTCTGCTATTTCATTGTACTTTAAATTCTCTTCTCTGCTCATTAAAAAGACCTCCCTCTCCCCTTCCGTCATCTCTCCTAAAGCTTCCGAATATCTCCTTCTTGTCTCTTCGAACTGGAGCTCCTCCTGCGGAGAAATTGCATCTCCCTTCAAACTCATGTTTTTAGCAAAATCGAGTCTGGTCCCCTCCCTCCTATAGTAGCTAACCACTTTGTCCTTAGCCATTTTATAAAGAAGGGCTTTGATATTAGAGGTATCGAGGGACTCACGCTTCTCCCATACCCGCATAAAGACATCTTGTGCAATATCTTCAGCAGTCTGCTCATCTGACGTTCGGAAGTATATAAAACTTCTTAAAGAATCAAAATGGCTGTCGAATATTTTTTTGAATTCGCCCTTGTCCAACACTTTTTTCCTTCTTTTAACCATAAACCGCATTCGAGGTGTTTTACCCTACTTTTTTCTCTAAAGAATAAATTTACTAACTTTGTACAAATTAAAATCATACAAATATAATATGAAACTTAAAAACTTCTTTATTATTACACTTGCTGTTATTATTACAGGGTGTAATTTCACAGACGAACAAGAGGCGAAAGCCCCTATTATGGGGTGGAGTAGCTGGAATAATTTTAGAATTAACATTGACGAGCAGATGATTCGGGAGCAGGCAGATGCTATGATAAGCTCAGGGATGTATGACGCCGGGTATAGGTATATAAATGTGGATGATGGGTACTTTGGGGGGAGAGATGCTAATGGTGTTTTGTTTTGCGATAGCACTAAGTTCCCCTCAGGGATGGATGCTCTTGCAGAATATATCCATAGCAAAGGGTTAAAAGCAGGTATCTATTCTGACGCCGGAGCCAATACTTGTGCTTCAATGTGGGATGACGACTCCAAAGGGATAGGGGTAGGACTCTACGGATTTGAGAAGCAGGATTTAACTCAATATTTAGTGGATTGGAACTATGACTTTATAAAGATAGATTGGTGCGGAGGGCAGAAACTCCAATTAGATGAAGAGAGTGCCTATATGAATATTATTGATATAGTAAGAGAGATAAAACCTGAAACAGTCTTTAATATATGCAGGTGGCAGTTCCCCGGTGAGTGGGCAATTGAAGAGTCTGATTCATGGAGAGTCTCCGGAGATATTGCAGCTAATTTCAACTCTATACTTCATATAATAGACCTTAACGCTCCTCTATCAAAATACTCTTCTGCAGGGCATTATAACGATATGGATATGTTGCAGGTGGGAAGAGGTATGAGCTATGAAGAAGATAAGACCCACTTCTCAATGTGGTGTATGATGAACTCCCCCCTTCTTGCAGGAAATGATTTGAGGAATATGTCTAAAGAGACTATTGAAATTCTTACGAATAAAGAGGTAATTGCCTTAAACCAGGATCCCGCCTTTATTCAAGCTGAGAGAGTTTTTCAAGAAAACGGTATTGAAGTATGGGTAAAACCCCTTGGTAATAGAAATGGAGTGGTGAGTAAGACTAAGAAAGGGGTAGCCATAATGAACAGAGGTGACTCTTCGGTTACATACACATTGACACCAACCCTTATTTCTTCTACAAACAAAGTTAAAGTTAGAGATCTTTGGAAGCACGAAGATATGGGGAGACTTGGGGAAGGGATGAGTTTTGAAATCCCATCACACGGAGTTATTGTTCTTCGTCTTCAATAGACTAACGAATATAGAGTACCTTCTGGAAATCTGAGTGTTCTCGACCATTTACTGAGATTACTATATAATTGTTATCCTTTTGACCTTTAAAAGAGGTGGCATCTCCTTTATAGACCGGAGAGACATCCCACATACCGGCTTTTGGCTTAAAGGTCGTATCTCTTACTAACTGATAGACAACATATTTCTCCGCATTTGTCACTTTCTGCCAAGAGATAGTTTCGCCTGACAATGAGATTTGGGGAGGTGTTGGCTTTTCATATTTGTAACTACCTATAGGGGGAGTAAGTGCTTCAAATTTATAGATATTTTCTTTAATGTAATCCCCGAACTCCTTAGTTATAATATTATTACAACGGAACCAAAACTGCCCTGTCACCCCATTGGTACTCCTGCAGAATCCCATCTGTTTTTTGTATTCAACTAATGAAGGGAAAGTAGCCTCCTTGTAACGATAAGCTGCAATGCCTGGCATAATAGGAATCCCATTAGAGTAGGCAGTCCAAAAGCTTAAAAGTGTTGGGAAATCTCCTGTAGCATGACCTATCTGCCAATACTGTTGTGGAGCGAGATAATCTATATAGTTACCCTTCATCCAATTAATTGGGTCGGCATAAAGCTCTCTTGTATTTGCAATTATACCTGCCGGAGAGACACCAAACAATGCTTTTGGTTTTACTTTTTTAACGGCAGTGTAAATCCCTTTTACTAAATCATTTATATTCTTTTCTCTCCATGCATCGAGAGTAAGACCGGAACCATATTTTGCATAATCTTTAGAATCATCCCACTCCAAAGGTTTGCTTTTAAGTCCACTTGGGTAAAAATAGTCATCTATATGAACTCCGTCCAAATCATATTTCGTAAGGAGCTCGGTAACCACTCTTGCGAGATAATCTTGAACTTCCGGCCTCCCCGGGTTCCAATACCTTGATCCATTATACTCCAAATAGAGTTCGGGGTGAAGTATAGCCGGGTGCGTAGCAGCAAGTACATCCGTTTTACTCCCTATTCGGAGCGGATTAATCCATGCATGAATCTCCATTCCATTTTTGCGGGCTCTCTCTATGGC
>CAZXOP010000035.1:0-1112 GCA_964642235.1 uncultured Muribaculaceae bacterium | reverse complement strand
AAGTTCACTTTATCGGTCTGAGAGTTAAATTCCTTTTGAAATTCCTCCTTATCAGGTTCAGGGAGTACCGGTTTTTCACATGAAATAATCAGAAGACTGAATATTACCGGAATCAATAAATGTCTAAGTTTCATCATATAGCTTTTTAATTGCGACAAATATATGAAAAAAGGACGAAATCATCACGACTTCGTCCCCCCTTTTACTAACTAAAAAATAACCTATATTATAACCACCAAAGCGAATAAACTTATCAAGATAATAACAGCAACCGATAACATAACCATAGCAGAGTCATTGTTTAGGATTGTTTCTTTATTATTTTTCATAACGGCAAAAGCTTAATTGTTATTGAATCACTTAACGGCATTATAATAACAGAATATATTTTTTGTGACAATAAATTTAATTTTGTTTTTTATTCTAAAACGCATACCTTTGCAATCCCAAAAAAAGGACGCTTCCTTAGCTCAGTTGGTAGAGCACGACACTCTTAATGTTGGGGTCCAGGGTTCGAGCCCCTGAGGGAGCACTAAACACCAAAGGACTGCAAATGCAGTCCTTTGGTGTTTAGTGCTGGCGAAACTGTTTTTTACCCCTTACTTTAGTTTACACACTTCGTGGGGAAGGAGGAATCGCAGTCAGCGTATTTTAATTATATTTGTAAACCAAATTTAGATAAAAATTATAATACTCATTAATAACAAATCAATTATGGATGTAAATGTACAATTAGAATGGAAGGGAAACATGGCTTTCGAAACCCTCGTGAATGGACACAAATTAATGATTGACGTCTCCACAGAAGCAGGAGGAGACAATATGGGTCCTAGACCAAAACCGTTTTTACTAGTTGCACTCGGAGGGTGTATGAGTATGGATATTGTCTCCATTCTTAAAAAGATGCGTGTAGAGGTAGAGAAAATGTCAGTAAATGTAGAGTCGTCACAAACCGAAGAAGAACATCCTCACGTATATGAATTCTTTAAGGTTATCTTTAATTTCGAGGGAGCAGGACTTGAAGCTAATGCCGAGAAGATAAAAAAAGCTGTCGCTCTTTCTTATGACAGATATTGCGGAGTAAAAGCAATGTTATCAAAATCAGCTCCAAT
>CAZXOP010000034.1:14799-16036 GCA_964642235.1 uncultured Muribaculaceae bacterium | reverse complement strand
GTGTTGAGGTTGGAATCAAAAGCCCCTCCAGGGCACTTTCTCTCTTGACCTCAACAGCCGACCTCGTTCAGAGGTGCTTCTGTCAGGGGGGTATGTGTTGAGGTCATTTTTCTGGACTGAGAACCCCTGCGTTTTCCCACCTTACCCCGATAATCGCGACCATGTTACCGCCAAAACCATTCTACAGCCTTCTCTATTTGCTAACATCCCCCCGAAAAGAGGTAAATCTGCCAAAACAATGTGGAGGTTTGCACGGAATCCTCGCTATATGCATTCTAATTGCAAACCTCCTCATGAACCCCCCGCATCCTCCCTTTATTTCTTACATGGTGAGTCCTCAGACGGTAAATAACTTTTGCCCAATCAAAGGCAAAAAAGTTATTATCGTCTAAGGGTCTGCGACCTTTTGCAGAAAAGAGGCACTATAGGGCTATATATGCGCAAAAGTTAAAAGTGATATTTTGGCTGACCTTGCTTGTGGAGCGATAGGAAGGGCTTTTGTATTTTTGGGCATGTTAGCTTTTGCATGAAAAGTGCATTATACGATAGTACAGGAGCAAAAGCTGACACGTGTTAATTTAGGAGTCATGAAAAGTTATTTACGGTTTTAGCACTTAATAAAAGATGTATTAAACCGAGCATGATTTATCATGCGAGAGCGAAGCGGCTCTCATACGACCCTTGAAAATTAATAAATAATCGTATGAAAATCCCCGAAAAGTTTGATGCTTTTCGAGGATTTTAATCTTTTTCTACTGGGAGGCAAGGGGTAACGACTACATCTGCAGGGCAATCGTGGATAGAGAGGCTTCTGGAGTGGTTTAACTTGCAGATGTGGAGTGATTTTTCATTGAAATGGTCGAAAATGTGACGACATGTGCAAGCCAATCATGGGTACAGGTGTCTGTAGAGGACTTTAGGTTGCAGATGTGGTGGGGTTTGGTCGAAATGATGAGTCAGGTTACAGAGAGGTGGCTCTGGAAGGGGCTGTGGAGGGGGTGTCGTGTAACGTGACGCAGGTTTTTGGGGAAAAGGCTCAAATCGGTGAGGCAGGTTACAGAGAAGTGCCCCTGGAGACATCTGTAGAGAGGGTGACGTGTAACTTGACGCAGGTTTTTGGGGAAAAGGCTCGAATCGGTGAGGCAGGTTACAGAGAAGTGTCTCTGGAAGGGGCTGTAGAAGGGGTGACGTGTAACTTGACGCAGGTTTTTGGGGAAAAGGCTCGAATCGGTGAGGC
>CAZXOP010000034.1:0-14699 GCA_964642235.1 uncultured Muribaculaceae bacterium | reverse complement strand
ACTTGACGCAGGTTTTTGGGGAAAAGGCTCGAATCGGTGAGGCAGGTTACAGAGAGGTGCCTCTGGAGACATCTGTAGAAGGGGTGGCTTGTAACGTGACGCAGGAAAATGAGCAGAACACTTGCCGAAAAAGTCTCCTTGGGGTAAATGGTAGGTAGGTTAAACAGAACGGGGATGGAGGGAGAATGAGATTGCGGGTCAAGCCCGCAATGACATAGGGCTTGATAATCAGGCAGATAAATTGCCGTTAATCAGAATGATAGTGGTCTGGTCGGGAATAATTGAGGAGGGGTCGTTGATGAAAAGGCACAGATTGCGGGGATTGCGGAACGAGTCCACAACGGAATGACAGTGGATGGGTCAGCGATGACCGATTGTAGCATTTGTAAACCTTTTTTAAGACGACACACATGGGGCGATTAAACACCCTCAAAACTTCAAATAAAATTCGCGGGTGAGGGATTTGTATTGTTCTGTGAAGGTGTTGCCTTCTTGAATGTAGAGATGTTCTTCGGGTATCTGGGTGGGTGGGGGTGAAAGGCGAAACTCCATAAGGTAGCGTTTGGGGGATTTGTTTTTGGTGGTGCTGACTTTGCAGAGGCGATTAAGGTGTAGAGAGGGGAGGGCAGACTTAATAAATTTCTCTGCCTCTTCTGTTGGGAGGATTATGGCAAATCTCCCATCCGGATTAAGGAGCGTGGAGGCAGCAGAGATTAGTTCTTCGTGGGAGAGAGTGTCGGTATGTCTTGCCGAGCTTCTTCTTTCATCGGGAGCCTTCTGGGAATTAATGAAATAGGGGGGATTTGAAACCAGGAGGTCGAAGGGTTCGCAGGCCCGACCCGCAGCGGTCAACGGATGATGACGACATTCTATAAACCCCTGCAGGGAGGTATGGAGGGATTCTAGACGCTCATTCCATTTGGAGTTTTCGAAATTAAAATGTGCCTCCTCCGCAGAGGGGGCATCTATATCTATGGCAATAATCTTTGGCAGAAGAAGGGAGTCTGTTGAAAACAATGCACTTCTCTGGGCTATCATAAGTGAAATAATGCCACTTCCACCCCCGATGTCGAGAATCCTCCTATCGGTTTCGAGGAGACTCACCCAAGCACCTAACAATACCCCATCTGTCCCCACTTTCATAGCAGAAGAGTCATTACGAAGAGAAAATTGTTTAAATCTAAATGTCTCCAAAATGAGTATAGCTATCTGTTTATTAATCAAGGGAAACTTCTAAAAGGTCCTAAAGTATAAAATAAACCCCTGCCAAATCTATTTGCAACAGGGGTTAGTTAAGAAATTACTTCGCGACAGGGACGAATTTAAACCCAAATTGACAATACTTGGCGGGTATTAGGTATTGTTGGTGTGGGAAAGCACCCCAAGTAGTATCGCCTCCAACTCCCATCTGTTTCCAATCAATATTCCATGATACCAAATCTTTCGGGACAATATCGCTAATATGTCGCTGGTGTTTCTTTAAGTCTATTTCGCTTAAATCATCTGTCGGGAACATATAGGCACTACTGCTTATATGGGGCTGTCCGACAGCTTTGAGTCCTACTCCCTCTTTATCAGTCAGACTCATCCACCTTACATCTGTCTTGTTTCCATTCTCCTGTGGTCTGTCATAAGGAAAGTATTGTTCCCAAACGCTCCCTTTGTATAACCCTACGAAAGCACTCGTCTGTCTATCAATATAACTCTCGTGAGGCCCCCTTCCAAACCACTCCATAGTATCGAATTCTTTATTTAAGGTAATTGTAACCCCTACTCGTGGCATCAATGGAATGGTATCATTTGCAGGGATAAAAGTACAGTTTACATCTACCTCCCCTTTACCAAGATAGGTATATCTGATAATAAACTGAGAGTTAGCGACTGTTGCCCCTAAATCGTAGGTAGAAGTTACGGTGTATGAACCACTTCCCTCCTCTCTCTTCATATCGACAAGCTTTGCATTTTTACCAACATTTCTCCAAGGATCGCACATTGAGCCTAACTTACTCCCTAAGTCGTTATCTGTAGATGGTCGCCAGAAATTGGGACGAAGTGCCTCTTTTACCAACTCCTTCCCCCCAATTCTGTATGAAGAGAGGGCTCCGGTGGTGTTGTCAAAAGAAATAGAGTATTCGCCATCTGTCAACTTAGTAACGGATGTGCTCTGTTCAACAGAAACTTTATTCGCTGAGATAGCAGAGGGATGCACCACCTCTTTATAGAACGGAAGTGCCACCTGCTCCGAAGCAAGTAAATCTCCCGCTACAAGTAGTCCATCATCATTTTTCTGGTAAGCATAGAAGTTAAGGAAATATTCAACCCCCTCTTTCTCATTGATAGCAGGGAAATTAGCAACAAATAACTTTTTCTGTTGTGGATCTAAGGCGACCCCTTCTATTTTCCCCTCTCCCAATACTACCCCATTCCCTTCTAAACGCCAACTATATGTAAAATCACTTAAATTGGTAAAGAAATATTTATTTGTAATCTCGACTAACCCTTTGCCATAATCGGCAAGTCTAAAGCCAATATTCTGATACACCTTTTTGACCTCCCATGCATGGGGCTTGTATTTCCTATCTGCCGCTATTAGCCCATTCATACAGAAATTTTTGCTACTTGGGGTCCCTTCTGGTGCCATATCTCCACCATAAGCCCAATAGAATCTTCCATCTTCTGTCCACTGTTCAAATCCCTGATCGACCCAGTCCCATATAAATCCCCCTTGTAGAGAGGGGTATTTCTCAATTACATCCCAATAATCCTGTAGGTTCCCGACACTATTCCCCATAGCGTGAGCATACTCACAGAGTATTAATGGTTTGTCTGGCATATAGAGCGTCCAGTTAATAAGTACATCGAGCTTTTTATACATCGGGCAGAAGATATCGGTATATGGACCTGTCATTGCATCTTCGGAGTGAACAGGACGCATAGATTTATCCCTTGCGTGTAACCACTTGTATGTGGCAACGAAATTACACCCCTCTCCCGACTCATTTCCAAGTGACCAAATTATCACAGATGGATGATTTTTATCCCTTTCAAACATCCTCTCAGTCCTATCGATAAAGGCTTTCTCCCAGATTGGCTGATTTGCCAAGCACTCATCCGGTTTATACCCAAGTCCGTGCCCCTCCACATTAGCCTCATCGACCACATAAAGTCCGTAAATATCACACAGCTCATACCACTTTGGGTCATTAGGGTAGTGAGAGGTCCTTACGGCATTTATATTCATCTGCTTCATAAGCCTAATGTCATTAATCATAGACTCCTCTGTGAGGATATGTCCTGTTTTGGGGTCATGCTCATGTCTGTTAACCCCTTTGATATAGATAGCTTTACCATTAACGAAAAGCTGTGCGTGTTTTGTCTCACACTCTCTAAATCCAATCTTTCTATTGATAACCTCTTGAACTTTTCCCCCAACTTTTAGTGTTAACACCATCGTGTATAAGTTTGGCTTTTCTGCACTCCAAAGGGATGGTTTTACAAAGTGATTTTTAAAATCAATGGTTTTACTCCCCACGTTCCCCTTTTTACTCTCCTTATAAACTAAGTTTCCCTCTTTATCTATAACCTCTACTTGAACCTCAGCATTTCTCACACTCCCCACCTTGCTTCCACCTAATTCGACAAAAAGAGAAAAATCTGCATCTGTATATGTTCTGTCAAGATCTGTAACTACCTCAAAATCTCTGATATGAAGTTGGGGACGAGCATACATATAGACATCTCTTTGTATCCCTGCCAATCTCCAAAAATCCTGATCTTCGAGGTAATAACCATCGCTGAACTTAAAAACTTTTAGTGATATGTCATTGGTTTTCCCAAACTTTAGATACTTGGTAATATCAAATTCTGATGGAGTCTTAGAGTCCTCTGCATAACCTACTTTCTCACCATTAACCCATACATAAAATGAAGATGCTACTGAACCAAAATGGAGAACAATCTCCCTTCCGCTCCAATTGGCAGGGATGGTAAAGCTACGCTTGTACGACCCTACAGGACAATTATCAACAGGTACAAGAGGGGGATTTTTCTTAAATCCAAAACCGCTTGCTACATAGAAAGGATATCCAAACCCCTCTAACTCCCAGTTAGCAGGAACATTAATATCCTTCCATCCTGAAATATCTGCCCCTTTCTTCCAGAACCCCTCCGGTGCTGTGGCAACAGTAGGTGCATAATAAAACTTCCAGACACCGTTAAGAGACTGGTAATAAGGAGATGCACTTACATCCCCCTTCATCGCCAAATCCCTATTTGGATATGCCAAAAAGGTAGCAGCAGATGGGAGTCTGTTAATATGCACTACATTAGGATTTTCCCAATCGTTATCAGAATGGGGGTATTTACTTACTTGCTCCTGTGGTTTTTGTTCATTTTTAGGAGCCTGTTTTTGCATAGGAGTTCCATCGTATTGTGCATACAAAGAAACGCTGCAAAAAAACATTATAATCAAAAGCACACTTCTCATATATATTTTTTTGCAAAATAAATAAAAATTTTGGACTTATAGAAAAACCCCGTCCCGCATTTCGAGCATACGGTCAGACATGGCTGCAAGTTCTTTATCGTGAGTTACGATTATGACTGTTTGTCCTCTAAGATCGCGAAGATCGAAGAAAAGTTTGTGAATCTCTTTTTTAGTATTGCTGTCAAGATTACCGGAGGGCTCATCGGCAAGGATAAGCGATGGATTATTAATAATAGCACGGGCAATGGCGACACGTTGCTGCTCTCCCCCTGAAAGTTCGGAAGGTTTATGTTCTAATCGCTCTCCAAGCCCAAGCTCCTCAAGAATCTGCTTTGCCCTCTTACGAACAGAGGAGCTCCCCTCTTTGGCAATAAGGGCAGGAATCATTACATTTTCAAGGGCAGTAAATTCGGGAAGAAGATGGTGAAACTGAAAAACAAAGCCGATATTTTTATTTCTAAAATCAGCGAGTTTATTCTGAGAGAGGGCGGTAATATCTACCCCGTCAATGGTCAAGACCCCTGCATTGGGTTTAGAGAGAGTACCTAAAATTTGAAGCAGAGTCGATTTCCCTGCTCCGCTTGCACCCACTATCGAAACCACCTCTCTCTCCTTTGCCTCGAAGTCAATCCCTTTCAGAACCTTCAATGTCCCGAAAGACTTTTCAATTCCTACCGCTTTTATCATAAACTCAAAATCTATTATTAATTACTAGGAGTAGGTGCCTCTTCAGGTTTTGATGGTTTAGTCATACCTTTCAGCATATCCATCAGCTTAAACCTAAATGAATCCTCTGCAAGTAAGAGTTTTGCCACCTTAGCAGGAGAGAGAATCTTGTAAAACTCAGGTAAGTAGAGCTCTTGAATAGCTATCTCCTTTTTCATATTGTCGATATAGAGTTGAGTGGCCTTCCTGAAATCTACATCAGAGGTATTTCCCGCTTTATCGAGCTTGCGTAACTCCCTTAAAGAACTCCTTGTTTCATTACTTGCCTTTGAAAACTCATCCCAGTATTTATTATATACGGGCCAAAAACTCTTTGCCTCTTCAGGTGTAATACCGATTTCAGTAGTGAAGAAAGCAATTTTTGCACTCACTATCTGTTCATGTCTATTCTTTGTCTCCTTGTTTTTCCACTGACCTAATCCCTGTCCGTGTCCCTGTCCAAAGGAGGAAATAGTTATTAGTAGAATGAAAGCAATGGTTATAAGTCGTTTCATATTTTTATGTTATTGATTATTATATATATCGTAATATTCGAGAAGTTCTCCTGTCGAGATACTCTCCTGAATCCGGGTTCCGACTTCATCATCAATCACAAAATCTTCATAAGCACCTTCGAGAGAGATATCATCATACAGATTATCTACCATAGCAATATTAATATGCCCGGCATCAACAAGCTGAACGAGTAAATCCTCTTCCTCGGCAACTGTCGAGCCTGAAAAAGATTTGGTAAAATAGATGGCACCATAAACTATTCCGAAAATCACCAGAAATGCCGTTGTAAGTCCGGCGTAAGCCTTATTAAAAGCAAGTATCTTCTTAAAAGGTGAAGCAGAGGCTAAAAGTTCCTCCTCCTCGTCATTTCTAAAAATACGTTTATGAACCCCTTTTTCTAACACTGCATAATAATTATCAGGCATAGAAAACGGATTCTCTTTTAACTTGGGATGGTCAAGTCCCATCGGCTCTTCTATATTATATTCTTTTTTCATCTGTTTCTTTGACATCGAATAGTTAAAAAGGTTTAATTTGTCTTCTCCAAACTCTCTTTTATTTTAGTGTAAGCGTGGTGGTAAGAGGCTTTAAGCGACCCCACCGAACCACCCAAAATCTCAGCAATATCTTCATACTTCATCTCGTCGAAATAGCGCAAGTTAAAGACCGTTCTCTGCTTGGGAGGAAGCATCCTAATCGCTTTATGAAGCTCTTTTTGTATCCCCTCCCCATTAAAATAGGGATCGCTTTCGAGTTTATTGGCTATAACCGACTCGTAATCTGTAAGTGATAAGAGATATTTTAACTTCTTCTTTTTTAGAAAGGTCAATGTCTCATTTGTCGCAATACGATAAATCCATGTAAAAAGCTTTGACTCCTCCCGAAAAGAGGGGAGATTACACCAAACTTTTACAAAGGTCTCTTGAAGCAGATCATTAGCATCCTCATGACTCCCAACGAGTTTCCTGATGTGCCAATATATCCGCTCATGATATTTGCGCATAATGAGATTAAAGGCATATTCCTCCTTGCCCTCTCTGTAAATATCGAGAATATCTTTATCTTCTTCAACCATTTTTTCTGGCAATAGCCTTCTTGGCAGCCGCAACAATATGTTTTGAGCTTAGCCCGTAAGCGACCATAAGTTCTGCCGGTTTTCCGCTCTGTCCGAAACGGTTATCCACGGAGATAAACTCCATAGGGGTAGGGGTCTCCCTTGCAAGCACCCCTGCAATAAGCTCTCCGAGCCCCCCTGCTACCGAGTGCTCCTCAGCACAAACAACAGCACGAGTCTTAGCAGCAGACTCTATTACAGCTTTAACATCAAGAGGTTTTATTGTATGTATGTTTATGAGTTCGGCAGAGATCCCCTCCTCAGCAAGAGCATCCACAGCGAGGAGAGCCTCCCACACCAAATGCCCTGTCGCAAAAAGGGTAACATCGCTCCCTTCAACCAACTTCAACGCTTTTCCTATCTCGAAAACTTGATTCTCAGGGGTAAAATTAGGAACAGCAGGTCGCCCGAAACGGAGATAAACCGCCCCTTTCATATTTGCAGCAGCTATAGTAGCAGCCTTAGTCTGATTATAGTCGCAAGGATTTATAACAGTCATTCCCGGAAGCATCCTCATAAGACCAATATCTTCCATAGTCTGGTGTGTCGCCCCATCCTCTCCAAGGGTAATCCCTGCATGAGAAGCAGCTATCTTTACATTAGTTTCACTATAAGAGACCGCCTGTCTTACCTGATCATAAACACGAGCAGTAACGAAATTGGCAAAAGACCCCACAAAAGGGATTTTACCACCAATCGCAAGCCCTGAAGCCACACCTATCATATTAGCCTCTGCTATACCGCATTGGAAAAACCTTTCGGGATGCTCCTTTGCGAACTCATCCATTTTAAGAGACCCTATCAAGTCTGCACAGAGTGCCACCACTGAAGGGTTTGTTCTCCCTAACTCTGTAAGTCCTGCCCCAAAACCTGAGCGCGTATCCTTATTTCCGCTATTTGTATATTTCATAATAGATCCGATTCAAAAAATTAAAAACAATAATTAAAAATCACCCAAGGTCTCTTCTAATTGAGAGAGTGCTACTTGGCACTGCTCCTGGGAGGGTGCTTTGCCGTGCCAATGGTGAGTCCCTGCCATAAAATCAACCCCTCTCCCCATTTCGGTCTTAAATAGAATAACAATAGGTCTCCCTTTTCCAAGGTGAGTTTTTGCTTCATTGAAAGCTTTTGATATTTCTCCAAAATCGTGCCCGTCTGAGACAATGCAGTTCCACCCAAAACTCTCCCACTTTGCTTTGAAATCCCCAAGGTCCAAAACATCCTTCACCGCTCCGTCAATCTGCTGTCCATTCCAATCCACCATTGCAATAAGATTATCCACCTTGTGGTGGGCTGCAAAGAGTGCTGCTTCCCAAACTTGTCCCTCTTCGCACTCTCCGTCCCCTAAAAGAGTAAAAACAGTGTTGGGGTCCCCTTCGATTCTTTTAGAAAGGGCTGTGCCAATGGCAACAGAGAGTCCCTGCCCAAGGGAACCTGAGGCAGTGTGCACCCCCGGAAGCCTCTTTTCAACAGAGGGGTGTCCTTGAAGTCTTGAACCGAGTTTTCTCAAAGTACCAAGCTCCGTCTTATCGAAATAGCCACTTCGGGCTAAGACACTATATAAAACAGGAGCAAGATGTCCGGCAGAGAGGTAAAAAACATCAAAATTTTTCCCGTTTCTATGCCATTCGTCAGGTGAATGTTTCATCTGGTTGAAAAAAAGTGCGGTCATAATGTCCGTACTACTTAGTGATCCGCCAGGGTGTCCTGAACCGGCCATAGTGACCATTCTGACGATATCCCTACGAACTTGCGATGCTATTTTAGGTAAATTATCTGAGTTAAACATATTGTTAGAGTAGAATTTATTCCGCTAAGATAACAACGAATTTGAGAAAAATCAAATTGTGATGTATATTTGCGCGAAGATTAAAAACAGATGAAACAGATAAGAAATTTCTCTATTATTGCTCATATAGACCACGGAAAAAGCACCTTGGCTGATAGGCTTTTGGAATTGACCAAAACAGTTACTGCGCGTGAGATGGAAAACCAAGTACTCGACTCTATGGATTTAGAGAAAGAAAAAGGGATTACCATAAAGAGCCACGCCATACAGATGGATTATATACACGAAGGGGAGGAGTACATTCTGAACCTTATCGACACCCCCGGTCACGTCGATTTCTCTTACGAGGTTTCCCGTGCCATTGCCTCCTGCGAAGGGGCTTTGCTGGTGGTAGATGCCTCACAAGGGATTCAGGCTCAGACCATCTCTAACCTCTATCAGGCGATAGCACACGATCTCGAAATTATCCCTATCGTAAATAAAATAGATATGGAGGCTGCTATGGTGGATGTGGTGAAGGAGCAGATTATAGAGTTGATAGGGTGTAAAGATGAGGATATTCTCCTTGCAAGTGCCAAGACAGGACTTGGAGTCCAGGAGATTTTAGAAGCGATAATTACGAGAATCCCCCCTCCAAAAGGGGACGAGAATGCCCCTCTCCAAGCATTGATTTTCGACTCAGTTTTTAATCAGTTCAGAGGAATTATTGCCTACTTTAAGGTGGTAAATGGTGTTATAAGAACAGGTGATAAAGTTAAGTTTTTCAATACGGGGAAGGAGTATGAGGCTGATGAAGTGGGAGTTATGAAGATGAAACTTACCGCCACAGGCGAGATTGGAACAGGGAATGTGGGATATATCATATCAGGTATAAAAGCAGCAAGCGAAGTTAAAGTAGGGGATACCATTACTCATGTAGAGAATCCATGTGCGAAATCCATAGCAGGGTTTGAAGAGGTAAAACCGATGCTTTTTGCAGGAGTTTACCCTGTGGAGGCAGATGAGTATGAGGATTTAAGAGCCTCTTTGGAGAAACTTCAGTTAAATGATGCTTCATTGGTTTTTGAGCAGGAAGCCTCATTGGCTCTCGGTTTTGGATTCCGTTGCGGATTCTTGGGGCTACTCCATTTGGAGATAGTGCAGGAGAGACTTTATAGAGAGTTCGACATGGACGTTATTACCACTGTCCCTAACGTCTCTTACACAGTCTATACCACTCATGATGAGGTGAAAACTGTTCACAACCCCTCCGGACTCCCCCCTATCACGATGATTGACTATATCGAAGAACCATATATCAGAGCGCAGGTAATCTCGAAAAGTGAATATTTCGGCTCGATTATGAAACTCTGCCTCGATAAAAGAGGTGTCCTTATAAGTCAGCATTTCTTAACCTCCGACCGCGTGGAGCTTAATTATGATATTCCATTAGCAGAGATAGTATTTGACTTTTACGATAAACTCAAATCCATCTCTCGTGGGTATGCCTCTTTTGATTACCATATAACAGGGTATAGAAAAGCCGATTTAGTTAAACTCGATATTCTCCTGAACGGAGAGCAGGTCGATGCACTCTCCTCTCTTATTCATCGTGAGAGAGCTTACGATTTCGGTCGCCGTATGTGCGAGAAATTAAAAGAGCTAATCCCTCGTCAGCAGTTCGATATAGCTATCCAAGCTGCCATCGGGGCTAAAATTATAGCACGTGAAACAGTTAAAGCTGTCCGTAAAGATGTAACCGCCAAGTGTTATGGTGGTGATATCTCCCGTAAGCGTAAACTCTTAGAGAAGCAGAAGAAAGGTAAAAAGCGTATGCGCCAGGTCGGTAACGTAGAAGTTCCCCAATCCGCCTTTATGGCTGTCCTAAAACTGGATTAGAACTACATCCTTTCGTAGAGGGAGCGGAGGCGTTCGGGGGTGATGACTGTTTGCCACTCTTTACCGAAAGCATTTTCCCAAAGAGGAGTCATTCCGAGGGCCACCTTAACCATTGTCTGATATTTCTCTTCAGGGAGATTAGCACAAATCCCCATTGGAAGATCGATATTCCACTTCTCCACCATAGACTTAAAGTTATTAACCTCTTCAGGATAGAAATCACCTAATTGGTTAAATATAATACAGTTCCCCACTCCGTGACGAATGCCGAGACCCACTGCAAGCCCATAACCCATAGCATGAACTATCCCTACTTGAGAATAAGCGATACTCATCCCTCCATGCCAAGATGCCATCATCAGCAGGTCGTCACTTTCGCTATCCCAAACATCTTTTTCAAGAAAGACATGTTTACACATCTCAAAAGCCTTTTCGCCATAAGATTTGGAGAAGGCATTAAGAAAATATCCGGTTAACGACTCTATACAGTGTAGATAATTATCCATTCCTGTGAAAAACCTCTGATTAACAGGGGCATCTTTAATAAGGTCAGGGTCCAAAATAGCCTGGTCGAAAACAGTGAAATCTGAGTTTAGTCCCAACTTCTTTTCAGGACCGATAAGAACAGCAGTACGTGAAACCTCTGCCCCTGTCCCTGCAAGTGTGGGGATTCCCACCTTATAAACACCCCTCTTTTTAATAAGGTCCCAACCCTGATAGAGAGAAGAAGACCCCTCATTGTTCATCATAAGTGAAACAGCCTTGGTTATATCCATAACTGCTCCACCCCCTATCCCGACAATCCCTGAAACGGTTCCGTATCTATTTTTCAGGTAGTCGCGAAGAGTATCCACCTGCACAGTGGTAGGTTCATGTGGATCCACATCTATAAAGATAACCTCATCGCTCCCTCTTGATGGGATTCGAGAAGTCAAAGAGGTCTTGTTTTTAAAACAATTATCTACGAAGAAGATAAAAGGGGCTTCCTCAACTCTATGAGGAGCAATAATTTCATCAAGTTGGTCGAAAGAGCCGTGTCCGAAAACGACAAACGGGACCATTGGAAAATTTCTAAATTTCATTGCCATATCTCTGTTTATATAATTTTTCTGCGTTTACTAAATCCTCAGGAGTATCTATTTCTATGCCAACATACCCCGTTTCGATGACTTTAATTTTTTTTCCGTATTCAAGAAATCTAATACACTCCACCTTCTCCATCTCCTCATTCTGAAGCATCGGCATTCGACTAAAGTCTAGAAGAGCCTCTTTTCTAAAGGCATAAGCTCCGATATGTTCAAAATATCTCCCCGAACCTCCATCTCTGTGATAAGGGATAACCGAGCGCGAAAAGTAGAGGGCAAAATGGTTGTTGTCGAAAACCACTTTAACATAATTAGGGTCTTTAATCAAAGCAGGGTCGGTAAGTTCCTGAACCAGAGTGGAGACATCTATTTGCTCCCCCCCTTTTTCATAAAAAACCGCAATAAGTTTTTCGAGAGCTTCTCTATTAATAAAAGGCTCGTCACCTTGAATATTTACAGCAATATCACACTCAATCTCCGCTACTGCCTCTGCAATACGGTCGCTGCCGGTGGGGTGCTCTCTCTTGCTCATAAGACAATGGAACCCATTTTCAACTACTGCCTCGAAAATCCTTTTATCGTCAGTAACTACATATACCTGAGAAAAGAGTCCTGTTCTAAGGGCAGCTTCGCAAGTCCTCACAATAACAGGTTTCCCCGCAAGGGGTGCAAGCATCTTACCCGGAAAGCGGGTAGCTCCGTATCTGGCCGGAATTAGTGCTACTATTCTCAACTTCTCACTCATTTGCAAGCGATTTGAAGTGCTTTGACCATCTTCTCCCCCCTCTCTTTTAACTCCTCTTCGCTCCACAATAGTGAAATCGAGCAGGAGAGGTTTCTTCCGATAATATCGTCAGAAACAGGGAACTCAATTTTAGAGTAGTCGGGCATTCCAAGGAGAATTTCCGAGGAGAGTCTGTTAAGGGTTGCCCTCTCTTTTAGATGATTCCATTTTCTTATATAGTGCCAATTATTGTCATAGTAGTGGAAAACACCACCGATGCCACTCTTGGCAAGCTCCTCTTTTGCCTTGCGCGCCTTTTCGAGGGAAGGGAGGAAGAAGGAGAGGAACGAAGCATTATCCTCCATGGGGGAGTGGTTAATGCGGAATCTAACCTCCGGCACACTCTTTTGGATGAGCTCTTTAAGGTAGTATTTGTTTCTTCTGTTTATTTCGAGGATATGGTCGAGTCTTCCGAACTGTGCTATCCCAATAGCGGCATTTAACTCATTTGTCCTATAGTTTGTGCCGAGAAAAGGGTGGTTTTCAAGCCCTCTGTCATTCCCGATATGGTCATGCCCATGGTCTGTATAAGCGTCAGCTTTTACTGCATACTCCTCACAGTTCGTGGTAACAGCACCCCCCTCTCCCATAGTTACTATCTTTACATAGTCAAAAGAGAAGGCTGCGATATCTCCGAGAGAGCCGACACTCTTTCCCTTATAAGAGGCCCCTGTCGCCTGACATGCATCTTCGATTAGGATAAGATTATAATCGTTACATATCTTCCTCATCTGGTCCATATCGGCGGGGCAGCCACACATGTGAACAGGAATAATAGCTTTGGTCTTAGGGGTAATGGCTCTTCTCACAGCCTCAGGAGAGAGGCAGAGAGACTCATCTATATCTGTTATAATCGGAATCGCCCCTACATTTAGAATAGACTCAAAAGTAGCCACAAATGTAAATGTCGGTACTATTACCTCATCCCCTGCTCCGACTCCTGCAACAGTCAGTGCAGTGTTAAGTGCAGTGGTCCCGCTGGTGGTAAGCTGGCAATATTTAACACCGCATCTTTCGGCAATTATTTTTTCAAGCTCTTTGCTCTTATAGACCCCCTTTCGGGCAGCATCAAAACCATATCTCATCAGTACCCCTGTTTCGAGTACGCTATTGACCTCTTTTCTTTCGGCATCGCCGAACAATTCATATCCGGGCATAATTTTCTATTTTTATAAGGAGTACAAAAATACAAAAAAAGAGGGGAACTAACAATTTAGTCCCCCTCTTATAATTACTCTTTGCTTAAATTATTTTACTTTAGCAAATTCGATATCAGTAAGAACGCGTTTAGCAAGAGCCTCTTCTTTAACAGCCACCTCAAGAGCAGCTTTTGCATCGCTAACTTTACCCTGACGTGCAGCTATGATAGCTTTTAGGTAATTTTTGCAAGGGCATTTTGCTTTTTCAACCACTGAGTAAGCATTGTCAAGTTTGTTAACAAGAATAGCAGCAAGAGCTTCGTTGTGGCTTCCTGAACCCTGTAGTTTATTGTAAGCGTCTGCATATTTTCCATTAAGAATGTCCACAACAGCGGTACTGTATTTAGACTCTTTTAGGCTTGATTTTGCAAAGTTTGCAGTAGCAGTTGCGTTGTCACCTTTACGTAAAGCGATAACTCCAACAGTGTTATAGTAGTAGCAATCTTTGTTTGAAACGCTTGAAATAGCTTTTTCTGCGTCAGCATTCTTATCCATCTTTAGATAAGTAACAGCAAGGTTAACCTTAGCACGGTCGCTTGAGAATTTCTCAATAGCTTTTTTGTAAACAGTTACCTTAGTCTCATTTTCTTTAACAAGAGAAGCTGCGTGAAGAAGTGCCTCTTCGTCTAAGATTTCGATATTGCTATTAACCATTGCAAGAAGCTCCTCGCCAGTATAGTTCTTAAACTCGATGTTGGCGATAAATCTTGCACGGCGAAGTTGTGGAAGAACGTCTTTTGCAAGTATGGTAAATACCTGTGACATGTTTCTGATTTCTCTTTCACGAACGATAGGATCGTTGTACATTTCAAGAACGCGTAAGATAAGGTCTTTATCTTTAACGTTAGAAGCTGCAACTAATTCTTTAAATCCTGCCCAGTCTTCTGAAACTGAAGTGCTATTAACGGGAGCTGCAACAGCGGCTTTTTTATTAATAGTTTTATTGTAAGCTTCACCGGCAGTCTCGGCTCTCTTTGAAGAGAGTTTCTCGTTTAGATCCTCTTTTCCATCAGGAGAAGCATAAGCAACGATGTCGGTTCCGGTTACTGTTCTGCGCTCATCTTTCTGAACGTTTGCCAAGAAATCTTGGAAAGCTTTGATTTGGTCTTTCTTAAGTTCGGTAGGACGAACAGTTGAACTATT
>CAZXOP010000033.1:0-16269 GCA_964642235.1 uncultured Muribaculaceae bacterium | reverse complement strand
TCGGAGCAATACCTCCTGCGGCAATGGAGAGTGAGTAGTCGGGAATAATTTTAGAAATATCTGCTTTCGGTATAACCCCTAATCCTCTACATTGAGGACAATACCCTTGAGGGGAGTTAAAGGAGAAAGAGTGTGGTGCAGGTTCAGGAAATGAGATACCACTTTCAGGGCAGATAAAATGCTTGGAAAAGTGACGTACCTCTTTAGAACCCCCCTCTGCTCCTATAACACAAACTGAGATAGTCCCTTTACCGAGATTCAATGCAGTCTGAACCGACTCGCGAATTCTATTTTGGTCCTTCTTGTCAGGGATAATTTTATCTACCACTAAATCAATAAAATGGACTTTATATCTATCGAGACCTCCGCTTACATCTGCTATCTGCTTTAACTCCTCATCTACTCTGACTTGAGTATATCCTTTTTTTATAAGTCCATCGAAAAGTTCTCTATAATGTCCTTTCCTCCCTTTAACCAACGGAGCTAAAACAAGACATTTCTTGCCAGCATAACTCTCTATAATCAAATCGATTATTTGGTTGTCGGAATATCTCACCATCTCCTTCCCTGTAAAGGGGGAGTATGCTTTGGAGGCTCTTGCATAAAGGAGTCGTAGGAAGTCATAAATTTCAGTAATCGTTCCGACTGTGGAGCGTGGATTTTTGTTAGTCCCTTTCTGCTCAATAGCAATCGTGGGACTGAGTCCCTCTATACTCTCAACGTCAGGTTTTTCAAGTACTCCCATAAATTGTTTTGCGTATGAAGAGAGAGTATCTATATACCTTCGCTGTGCCTCCGCAAAGATAGTGTCGAAAGCGAGTGATGATTTTCCACTTCCGCTAAGTCCTGTAACTACGACAAGTTTATGCCTTGGGATTTTTAAAGAAACCCCTTTCAGATTATGAACGTTTGCCTTATTTATTTCGATAAAATCCATCTTATTAACGCAAGAACGGATTTGTCGTTATCTCTGTTGCAATGGTAGTTTCAGGTCCATGTCCCGGATAGACCACGGTATCTGGTGGAAGAGTGAGGATTTTAGTCCGGATACTCTCCATAAGTTCATCGTAATCGCCACCGGGAAGGTCAGTCCTTCCTATACTCCCTGCAAAAAGCGAATCGCCTGTTATTACAAAACCCTCTTTTTCGTTATATAGAACCACTCCCCCTTGAGAGTGTCCCGGAGTGTATGATACTTTAAGAGAGGAGTCTCCATAATTGATAATATCCCCATCCTTTAGGTCATTTACATCCTCTGAGGGTTGCTTTACATCGTATCCGAAATATCCCCCTTGAGCTTTAGCTCTCGACAGATATGGAAGATCCCCTTTATTCATAAAAGTAGGGATATTCCATTTCTCTACGACAAATACATTTCCGATTACATGATCGAAATGCCCATGAGTGTTAATGAGCATTTTAGGAGTAAGCCCATTCTCTTGGACAAATTTCACGATTCTTGACCCCTCACTATCTGAATAGCACCCGGGGTCGATAATTACACACTCTTTCGCCTCATCCCAAAGGAGATAACAGCATGTGCGTAGGTCATTAAAATAAAATCTCTTTATCATTTTGCAAAATTAGAAAGACTTTTCGTAAATTTGTATTTATATAGACTAAATTATACCTTTTTTAATATGCATATAGCAGTTGCCGGAAATATCGGGAGTGGGAAGACAACGCTTACCACCCTATTATCCAATCATTACGGATGGGAGCCAAAATACGAATCTGTTGACTATAACCCATATCTCATAGATTTTTACAAAGATATGCATAGATGGTCTTTTAATCTACAAGTCTATTTTTTAAATAAAAGGTTTGAAGACATAGTTGCTATTAGGAGTAGTAATGCACATTATATCCAAGATAGGACCATATATGAAGATGCTAAAATATTTGCTCCAAACCTTCACTCTATGGGACTTATGGATTCAAGGGATTTTGAAAACTACACAGCCCTTTTTAATTTAATGATATCGCTTGTCAAGGCACCCGACCTTATTATCTATCTTAAATCATCCATCCCTAATCTGGTTGCACAGATACAGAAGAGGGGGAGGGAATATGAGAGCAGTATCCGCATAGACTATCTTAAAGGGTTAAATGATAGGTATGAGGAGTGGATGGAAGAGTATAAGGATGGCCCTAAATTGATAGTGAATGTGGATGAGTTGAAATTTGAAGAGAGGGCAGCCGATTTAAATGTTATTATTGATAGAATAGATGCCCAGCTATATGGGTTGTTCTAAAAAAGATGAAACCTGTTTATAAAATACTAACTCTTTGCCTTCTATTGTTAATCCCATTTAAGGGGAGTGCATTAGATGATAAAAAGACTATTGTCTATGTGGGCTCCTATCATGAAAATCATCTTTGGATGCAGCCAGTTTTGGAAGCTACAAGCGATGTTCTTTATAGGGCGGGATATAAAGTAAATTTTAGAACCATCTATCTTAATGCCAAGGAGATAAATGATCCTGCTGTTCGAGAGATGATATTAAATGCCAATCTCTCTCAAATCCAAGAAAAAGTGGATCTTGTTATAGCTGTCGGGCTTGAGGCATCTCAACATGTTATAGCCTCCAATCATCAAATGTTGAATGGTGACACCCCTATTATTCTTGGCACATATATGGAAAAGACCATCTCTTCTTACAAGCGAGATAATATCTGTAGTATAAGTGTAAGGCTTAATATTAGCGAGCTTTACGCCACTGCTCGTAAGATGTTTCCACATGCGGCAAAGATATGTGTTTGGAATGATAAGACGAATTTGGGACGCTTTTTTGATGAGAAACTCAAAGAGAGATTAAAAGAGTTTGAGAACGACATAGAGATAGATTATGAGTTAAATGCCTCTTCCGAAGAGGAGTTTCTTTCGATAGCAAGGAGTTTAGATCCTAACTCTATTGTTTTTTTAGGGAGTTGGCAGCAAGACGATTTAGGAAGAAGGGTTAATCCGGAGTCATTCTATTTTGAGTTAACAGATGCTTCTCCCGCCCCTATTTTTCTTCTAACCGAAGATGTCATAGAAAACTCTCAATTCATAGGGGGATATATCCTCTCTCCCTATAAACTTGGTGACGAATTGGGAAAAGAGGTCGTTGCTATTTTTAATGGAAAAACCCCATCTGAATTGGGGAGAGAATATATCTCTTGCGACCCAATTTTTGATGGGAAAGCAATAAAAGCTCATGGTGGTCTTAAATCTGCTATTCCGAGAGGTGCCATAGTTAGAAACTCATTTATGGGCTCACTTAGTGACAACTATCGTTTGATAGTTTCAATAATAGCATTTTTAATCTTTCTACTGATATTAATACTCCAATTCAGATATAAGTTGCTATTTAAGAAGAGTCTGCTAAGAGAACAAGAGAATTTAAAACTTATTGGTAAGTTCGATGAGACTAAATTAAGTCTTCAAAAAGCCTTATCTGAGGCCCAGCAGGCTGATGCATTAAAGTCAACATTTCTTGCCAATATGAGCCATGAAATTCGCACTCCTCTTAATGCAATAGTCGGTTTCTCAGATTTACTTGTTTCTGCAGAGACTAAAGAGGAGAGGGAGGAGTATATAAAAATAGTCAAGTCAAATAATCAGTTACTTTTAAGGCTTATAAATGATATATTGGATTTCTCTAAAATAGAATCAGGAAATATTGATATTATAAATAAAGAGTTTGACCTTGTGGAGTGTATGAACGAGAGATTAAAGATTTTCCAAGGGCAAGCAATATATGGGGTGAAAATGTCCTGTGAGCTCCCCTTTGATTCTTATATAATTAATTCCGATAAAAGAAGGATTACACAGATTATCTCTAATTTTCTTGCCAATGCTGTAAAGTTTACAAGACAAGGGAGTATCACTTTTGGCTTTACTGTCGAAGATGGTGGTGTGAAAATATTCTGTGCCGATACAGGAAAAGGGATTGCTGAGGAGAATAAAGAAAAAATCTTTACAAGTTTTGAAAAGGGGGGGAGTTTTGTGCAAGGGATAGGATTAGGACTCTCCATTTGCCGCTCTATTGTGTTAGCTATGAAAGGTAATATTGGAGTTGATTCGAAACTTGGGGAAGGAAGTACATTTTGGGCTTGGATTCCCGATAATAAAAAAGTATGAGAAAAATTAAAATTTATTGTGACAATATCGCAGATTATTTTGAGTGTGAGCCCGGAACTGAGCTGAAAGATATTGTCAAACAAATTAATCACAAATGTAAATACCGGGTACTCGCTGCTTTAGTCGATAATAAACTTAAAGAGTTGAGTTTTACTGTCTATTCACCGGTTAAAGTCAGATTTATAGACATTACCCATAGTGATGGTCGAAGGAGTTATATGAGGACACTCTGCTTTATTTTGCAGAAAAGTGTGGTTGATCTTTTCCCCCAATATTCGCTTGTAATAGATTACTCCCTCCCTAATGGGTTATATGGAGAATTACGGGAGAAAGGGAGAGATGAAGATGGTTACCCCATAAAAGTTAATTTGAGTAGGGAAGAGGTGTTATCTATAAGCCAAAGGATGAGAGAATATATTGCAGGGAATCATAAGATATTACGAAAGAGGCTCCCAAATGCTGAAGCTGCTAAACTTTATCGTGAAAATGGGAGAGAGGAGAAGGCTTCTTTGGTTGAGAGTTTAGGGAGGTTTTTTACAACAGTCTATTTTCTTGATGGCTATGCCGACACTTTTTATGGTCCGATGCTCTATTCCACAGGGGATGTTGACCTTTTTAATCTTTTTCCATATAGTTATGGCTTCTGTCTGCAGTCCCCCTCTTCAAACGAACCATGGCGAGTGGCTGATTACATGTACCAAGATAAGCTAAGTGCTGTTTTCAAGGAGAATTCAGACTGGTGTGCTATTTTAGGTGTTAATGGGATAGCAAGTGTGAATAAGACCATTACTGACGGGGATGCAAAGGAGTTAATCCAGGTAGCAGAATCTTTACATGAGAGAAAATATGCTGCTATAGCTGATATGATTCATAATAAACGAAATCGTATAAAACTTGTTTTAATATCCGGACCATCTAGTAGTGGTAAGACCACCACCTCTAAAAGAGTTGCTCTTCAGTGTAGAGTTTTAGGGCTTAACCCTGTAATTATCGCAATGGATAATTATTTTGTAAACCGCGAGCTTACTCCGAGAGACGAAAATGGTGATTTTGACTTTGAAGACCTCCATGCTATGGATCTCCATTTCCTTAGTGAGCAGCTCAACGATTTATTCGCGGGGAAAGAGGTGGAGCTTCCTAAATTCGACTTTGTAAAAGGGGAGAGATATTTTGACGGCACTAAAATAGAGATGGGTGAGAAGGATATTTTGATAATGGAGGGGATTCACGCCCTTAACCCCGAACTTTCAAAGGAGATAGACCAAGAGCGAATTTTTAAGATATATGCCTCAGCCGTAACATCCTTATCTATAGATGAAAATAACACCATATCGACCTCTGATAACCGACTATTAAGGCGAATGGTAAGAGATAATTCCACGCGAGGCGTCTCGCCAGAGGAGACCATACTACGTTGGGCAAGTGTGCGGAGGGGTGAGGAGAGAAATATCTTCCCATTCCAAGAAAACTCTGATGTAATGTTTAACTCCTCATTGATTTTTGATCTTCCTCTATTGAAATATTATGCAGAACCTCTGCTCCTCAGAATACCACCAACCTCTGCAGCTTATGTAGAGAGTATCAGGCTGCAAAAGTTCCTGTCGTATATTGTTGCCCTTACTCCTGCTGAAATAAGCACAATTCCCCCTACTTCTATTATGCGGGAATTTATCGGAGGGAGTACATTCGACTATTAGTCTTTGTCTGCCAGCCAGTTTTCCGGATTTTGTTTATTGGTCCCTTTCCAGAGTTGGAAATGGAGGATGGAGACCCCGTCTGTGTCGTCAATGGTACCGACAGCCTCGCCGGTTTTTATCTGTTGCCCTATTTTTACATAAACCCTCTTTAACTTCGTATAGAAAGTAAAATATTCACCATGTTGAACCAAAACACACTGGTTATACCCCGGCATTACAAGTACCTGTTTGACAACTCCATTAAAGACTGAGTAAGCATCGGAGTTTATGTTTGTGGAGATATTTACACCATTATTAAAGGGAAGCTTGACATTCTTAAAGACAGGGTGATAACTCTGTCCGAATTTCTCTACTATTACACCTGCTTTTACAGGCCATGGAAGTTTCCCCATATTGTCACTGAATTTGGCAGAGAGCTCATAATCTATCTTGCTCTTTCCCCCCTTTTGCTCTTTTACAGCCTCTGCAAGTATCCTCTCTATTTCACGATTTAATCGCTCCACCTCTCTCTTTTTATTGTTTAAGTCGGCATTTAGAGATTTCTCCTGTTTTTTAAGATTGTTTATGGTATTTTTTACAGATGCCTCCTCCTTGGTAAGTTGGTTAAACTCACTCTCGCGCTGTTTCTGAGTCTCAATAGAGGAGAGTCGCAGATTTTTCAACTCCTCCCTCTCGAGCTGAATATTCTTTTGGGTCTCTATGATGATTTCCTTTTGGGAGCGGACAGAATTAGAGAGCTCTTTAAGGTGTGACCATCTTCTTATACTTTGACTTAAATTATCTGAGGCAAGGATATAGATAAACCATATCTTAGCATCTCTATTCTTATATGTATTATAGACGAGTCTATTATGATACATCTGTAAAGTATCTAATCGTGCTTGAAGTTTCTGAATATCTTTCCCTTTATTCTCTATACTGCTTTCGTAGCGTTTAATCTCGGAGTCTATCTCTCGAAGGAGTCTTTTTCGACTATCTATTTTTCTATGTGTGAGGGCAAGAGTATTTAGAGACTCTTTTTGTTTGTTTTTAGTGGAGTTTAATTGGCTGTCGATATTTGCTATCTCCTGTTCTATCCTCTTTTTCTGGGCACTCTGCCGAGAGACATCTTGAGCACAAAGGGCCAAAGAGATGAATAAAAAAAGAGATATGGCAGAGATCCGCTTCATTCGTTATTTACTTTATAAGGGCTTTTTTCTCAACTATCTTTTGCTCAATTCCGAGAGTGTTGTCTAATTTGGAAGCTTGCTCCCAATAGATAAGTGCCAGGTCGTACTCTTTAAGTGCAAATAGAACATCTGCATAATGGTCTAACATTACGGCGCTCTCTTTACCACCATAAAGCATGGCGTGTTTGAAATACTTTTTAGCCTCATCGTAGTCTCCAAGGAGATAGAGAATCCAAGCGTAGGTATCGAGATAGGTTGGGTTGTCGGGCTCTGTTTTGATGGTTTTTTGACTCATCGCCAAAGCTTTCTTTAACTTCTTGTTTTCAAGACTTAGATAATATGCGTAATTATTTAGGACAGGATTATAATTAGGGTATATTTTAAGAGCCTTTTCATAATATTTAAAAGATTTCCTTGTATTATTTTTTAAATGGTAAAGGTCTCCCAGAGCCGCGTAACAATTCAACTGAGTATCTCTGTTTTTCCCGGAGTTTTTAAGTATAGTCAGATAGGTCTCTATGGAGTTATCATAATCCTCATTTTGCCAATATGCCACAGCTAATAACTCATATAAATAAGGTTCATTATCAAACTGAGCTATACAGAGTACAAGGTGTTTTATCAAGGATTCCCACTCTTTAAGGTAATAGAGTAGAGAGATATAATCGCTATTTACCCTTAGGTCGGTAGGGTAGTTGGCAATGTTTCCCAAATAGAGTGCTTTTCCCTGTTCAGTTCTTTGTGTTACAATATAGTATTGGGCTGCAACCGTTATTACAGCACTGTCAGTGGGGTGGGCTGCAATGGTATTGACTATTATTGTGTCTATTTGAGGCATGAAAACTTGAACAAACTGAGGATTCATAACCACCTCTCTAATATAGCGAACCTTTGTTTGGGAATACATGTTTTTATCGGACATAAATATGTTTATGTTCCTAAAGTACTCGGGAAACTGACGTTTCATCCTATATACTTCTGCAAGGCCATAATAAGCAGGGGTATAATTTGGATCCATAGCAAGTGCCTTAGAGTAGTACTTTACAGCGGTTGTGTCGATAAACTTGTTTTTATAGAGGTCTCCAAGTATAAAAGCGGTTTGTGGGGAAGGGTACTCTTTTTCAAAATTTTCAAGGAAGAGATTAGCCTCATCGGCTTTTCCCTGTCTCATCAAGAGTTCATACCGAGCATGTCCCGTAGCCTCGTTTGCCCCCTTGGTATTCTCTATAACATCGAGAGTTTTAAGGGCTTCATCTATCTGGTTAGAAGAGATATAGAGTGATATTATATCGTAATAAAGGGAGTTCTTTTCAGGATAATCATTTTTTAAGTTTTCATATAGTGCAATGGCATACTCCACTCTATCGGTGTTTGCATAAAACTGTGCAAGTTTGATGCGATACCAGTAGTTGGTACGATCCTTTTCAACAGCCAATCTCAAATATTTTTCTGCAAGGTCTATTTCGTTTGCATAATAATAAATATTGCCTAAATAGTAGTAGGCTGCATCGTTAGTTGGGTCTTTGGAAATAATAGCCAAAAACTCCTTCTCGGCCCCTACGAAATCTCCTATATTATAGCTTTGTACTCCCTGTAGCAACTCTCCGGAGCTATCTTTTGTTTGTGCAGAAATGGTGGTGGGGAGAGCGATGAATAATAATAAAAGTAAAAGAACCCCTCGTTTGAAAAATATTGTCATGACCTATTGTATATATAATCACAAAAATAATCAAAATCTCTTATGGTAATGCAGCAAAATGGTTTATTTTTGCATCTATAAAACGGACAGGATGTCATCTGAAAGATCTTGTTATAAAACAGAAAAAGAGCTTATAGACGCTTGTATTCAGCAAGATAGACGAGCTCAAAGAGAATTATACGATAGATTCGCTTCTCGTATGTTCTCTGTCTGTTATAGGTATGCAGATGACCGTGATTCAGCGAATGACTTGCTCCAGGACGGCTTTATAACCGTTTTTACCAAGCTCAGGAGCTATACAGGGATAGGTTCTTTTGAGGGTTGGATGAGAAAAATATTTGTCAATACTGCATTGATGCAGTTGAGGAAAAATGATGTTTTGAGGGACACTCAGGATATTGAAGAGTTAAAATTTAATACTCCTATGGTGGATAATATCCTCGATACCATCGAAGGGAAAGATATTATGGAGTTGATTTCCAAGATGCCTATTGGATTTAAGACGGTTTTTAACCTCAGTGTATTTGACGGATATTCCCATCAGGAGATAGCAGCCCAGTTAAACATCTCCGAAGGTGCTTCTCGTTCTCAGCTTAGCCGAGCGCGGTTTTGGCTTCAAGAGAGGATTGTTGAATTGAATAAAATTAGGAAATGAACAATATAGAATTTGATAAAAAGATTAAAGAGTTAGCGGATTCATATTCGGAGCCCGTGAATGATGGATTGTGGGGAGGAATAGAGAAGGGTCTGGCGAGAAGGAGAAGGGTGGTTATACTTAAACGAGTAGGATATTACGCAGCGGCTGCTTGTTTAGTGGCCGGTTTGCTACTTTTTATTCCTCATAGAGATAAAGATGCAGTGGTAACTGCTAAAGTTGAGCAGAGTGTGGATAAAACTGTGGTAACACCCCAGGTAGAGGAGAGTACCCCTGTAAAGAGTGACAAGATTGCTGTTGTTCCTAAGAAAAGACTTGTTGCTCAAGTAGCTATAGAAAGTAATAATAAAGAGACCCCTCAAGAGATAGAGACTATTCAAAGTGACACAGCAGTGGTTGAGGTTGTAGAAAAGTCACCCTCTTCAAAGAGGGATAACAAACAGCAGAGGGAGTATAAAACTATCTCCGAGCAGATAGCTGATAATGGTTATATAGCAATGAATGCAAAAGAGGAGAAGGAGGGTTTCCCTATTACTCTTTCAGCCTCATCAAATTTACTTGCTATAATCTCTTCAGCAGATGGAGATTTCAGGCAGCCTCGTTTTAGCCCCGGAGCATTGGCTCCTACAAACTATGGCATTGCCCCGATATCACAGCCGATACATTCGATTCCATTCTCTTTCGGGGTACAGTTTCAAGTTCCATTTTCGGAGAGATTCTCCTTGGGAGTGGGAGTAAATTATACCCTCCTTAATGGAAAATATGAGGCTTTGATTAACTCTTCTTTACAGTCTTTGGTAGAGCAGAATCTCCATTACATAGGGGTTCCCATTTCAGGTTTTTATACGATCTTGCAGAGCGATAGAATTAAGTTTTATACTCACGCAGGTGTAATGGCAGAGAAAGGTCTTCATGCTAATTTTAAGATGAAAGACTTAAATGATGATGTAACCTATATGAATGAGGCTATAAAGGGGATGCAGTGGTCATCTTATATTGGCGCCGGAATAGAGGTAAAAGTAACCAGATACTTAGGTGTCTATTTAGACCCCTCGCTTACTTATTTCTTTAAGAATAATCAGCCTTACAGCATCAGAACCGAGCAGCCCTTACAGCTTAAATTAGAATTGGGTTTAAGACTCCATCTATAATCTTGAACGGAGTTCTTTTGCCATATTGGAGGCGAAAACAAATTCATTGAGTTCAAGGCACTCTGTCGTTAGGATATCATCTTTACTCCCTTCCCATTTTTTATAACCTTTATGGATGAAGATTACTTTATCCCCTATTTCGAAAACTGAGTTCATGTCGTGGGTGTTTACGATAGTGGTAATCCCATATTCTACAGTTATCTCTTTAATAAGTTGGTCTATTAATATAGAGGTATAAGGGTCAAGACCGGAATTAGGCTCATCACAGAATAGGTACATGGGGTTTAGAGCGATAGCTCTCGCAATCCCGACCCTTTTCTGCATCCCTCCGGAGAGTTCAGAGGGGTATTTTTTATTTACATTTTCTAAATTTACCCTTTTTAAACAGAAGTTAGCCCTCTCTCTCTTCTCCTCTTTACTCCAAGAGGTGAAAAAGTCCATAGGGAACATAACATTCTCTTCAGCAGTGGCAAAATCAAATAATGCACTCCCTTGGAAAAGCATCCCCATTTTACTTCTCATGCTGTTTTTTTTATCGGATGGGAGTTTGTTAAAGAGGATATCGTCATACCATACTTCCCCCCTTTCCGGCTCTAAAAGCCCTATTATGGATTTAAGAAGGACGGTTTTACCTGAGCCGCTTGCACCTATCATAAGCGAGCATTTGCCACGCTGATAATCAGCAGAGATGTCATGAAGGACCTCCCTCCCTTCAAATTCTTTGGACAAATGTTTAACTTCTATCATAATAGGAGCTGTGTGAGCAAAAGGTCAAAAATAAGAATCAAAGCACAAATTACAACTATAGCTCTAGTGGCAGATGCACCGACCCCAAGAGAACCTCCTTTGGCATTAAACCCAAAAAAAGATGAGATAGAGGTTATTATAAAACAAAACACGGAAGTCTTAATGGCACTATATGTTACATAAGAGCCATTAAACACGAATCTTATTCCATTTAGGTAGTCGTGCATCGTTACCATCTCTGTAAGGGAGCATGTAAGGTACCCTCCTATTAATCCAAGGATAAAACTCATAAGCATAATAAGGGGACTAAATAGGGTGGCAGATGTTACTTTTGGTAGTATAAGATAGTTGGCAGAGTTAACCCCCATCATCTCCATAGCATCTATCTGTTCTGTTATCCTCATTGTACCTATCTCAGATGCTATATTTGAACCTATTTTACCGGCGAGAATAAGGCAAATCATGGTAGAGCAAAATTCGAGGACAAGACTCTCACGTGTAAGATAGCCGGCGTACATTCTCGGAATAAAAGGACTGTTTATGTTTTTAGCAGTCTGTACGACAAGCACAGCACCTATGAAGAGAGAGATAAAAGCCACAAGGGGTAAAGAATTTATGATAAGTTTATCCGTTTCAAAAATAAACTGTTTCCAAAAAATTCTCCATTTTTCAGGCTTCATAAAGACCCTTTTCATTAAAAGGAAATATTTCCCGACGAGGATTAATGTCTCTTTCATTCGACAAAGATATCAAAAATCGTTTTTTATTATTAATTTCGCGGCTAAATTTAAAAGAATTGAAGTTTTTATATACGATAGCAATATATATTTACTCATTATTTATTAAAGTTCTCTCTCCATTTTACAAGAAAGCATATTGGTTTAATGAGGGGAGAAAAGGGTTATTAAATAAGATGGAGGGTGAGGTTAAAAGTGACCTCCCTATCTTATGGGTACACTGTTCTTCTGTTGGAGAATTTGAGCAGGCAAGGCCTATTGTAGAGAAAATCAGGGAGAGAGGGGATAAGATTAAAATCCTTCTTACCTTCTTTTCACCTTCCGGATATAATCTCAGGAGAGATTACCAATATGTGGATTGGGTCTATTATTTACCATTAGATACCCTTCGAAATGCCGAAAGATTTCTTGACATAGTGAGACCTGAAAAGGTGATTTTTATAAAATATGACTATTGGTACTATTTTTTAAGCCAATTAAAAAAACGCAATATACCTACCTATTTGGTCTCTGCTGTTTTTAGAAAGGAGCAAATCTTCTTTAAATGGTACGGGAGATTTTATAAAAAGATTCTTTATAATTTCACCAAACTTTTCGTTCAAGACCTATCCTCTCTGGAGTTGCTTAACTCTATAGGTATTCATGAGGTTATGGTCTGTGGGGATACTCGCTTCGATAGGGTATATGAGATTGCAAAAAACAATTATGAAGAGAATATAATAGTAAAAACCTTTGTGGATGGGATTTTTACTTGGGTTGCCGGTAGTACCTGGGAGAAAGATGAGATTATGATTTCGGCAGCATTTAGAAAACTCCCAAAATCTAAGCTTATTATAGCCCCTCATGAGGTGGAGGAGAGTAGGATTTCTGATGTAAAGAGGAGGTTTGAAAAGAGTAAGGTGGTAAAATATACAGACTATCTCAAGTATGGAGATAATATACCGGAGTCTGCGCAGAAGAGGCTTGTGGCAGCAGAAGTGCTGATTATTGACTGCATAGGGATTCTCTCTTCTCTATATAAATATGGGAAATTTGCCTATATAGGTGGGGGATTCGGGACAGGTATTCATAATATTTTAGAGGCTGCTGTTTATGGTTGTCCTATCATTTTTGGTCCTAAATATAAAGAGTTTCGTGAGGCTGTAATTTTAGTTGAGGCAGGTGGAGCCAACAGTTTTTCTAAAGTAAAAACCATGGTGGAAGATTTGACAAGACTTATTTCCAATGAGGAGCTTTATTCGGAGTCTTCTCATACATGCCAACTATTTGTAGAAGACAACTTAGGGGCGGCAGATACGATTTTAGCTAATATCTGATTTTTATAATCGTATATATTTTCACATTTTTTTTCCAAAATCTCAATACAATACTCTATCGGATTAACTTTATCTGTTAAAAAGAGAGAGATGTTATGTAGAACTTATACAGCCACTTGTCTCGGTTTAGAGGTGGTTAAAATAACCGTTGAGGTTTCAGTCACTCGCGGGGTGGGTATCTTTTTAGTAGGACTTCCGGATAGTGCAGTGAGGGAGTCGCTTTTAAGGGTAACAACAGCTTTACAAAATTATCAATATCGAATACCGGGGAAGAGGACGGTGATAAATATGGCCCCTGCCAATATTAAAAAAGAGGGATCATCATTTGATACAGCAATAGCTGTGGCTCTCCTTGCAGCATCGGGACAGACCTCCTCTTTTCATTCTGATGACTATTTAATACTTGGTGAACTCTCTCTGGATGGCAAGTTGCGGGCTATTTCAGGTGCCCTTCCCATAGCATTGCAAGCTAAGAAGATGGGATTTAAAGCCTGTATTTTCCCATTAGAATCAGTTTATGAGGCTAAAGAGGTGCTTGGAATCGACATATATGGAGTCTCAAATATTGCAGAGGTGGTGGATATTCTTAATGGTGAGTATTATACGAAAGAATTATTGATAGAGAAAGGAAGGGGCGAGGAAGAGAGTGTTGTTAATATGGAGGTGGATTTCGAAGATGTGAAGGGGCAAGAGTTTGCAAAGAGGGGTTTGGAAATAGCTGCAGCGGGGGGACATAATTTGGTTTTAGTGGGACCTCCGGGGTCAGGAAAGAGTATGATGGCAAAATGTCTCCCCTCCATCCTGCCCCCCATGAGCAGGGCAGAGTCTTTGGAGACGAGTGCCATCTATTCGGTGGCAGGAAAAACTAGTGGCAATGTCGGGTTGATGCGGAGACGACCCTTTAGAACTCCGAATCAAACCTCTTCAGCTATTGCATTGGCAGGTGGGGGACCAAATGCACTTCCGGGGGAACTCTCATTGGCACATAATGGCATTCTTTTTATAGACGAGATGACACAATATTCACCGCATCTTCTCGATTTATTGCGACAGCCCCTCGAGGATAGGGTTATCTCCATCTCAAGAGCGAAGTATAAAGTAACTTACCCTTGTTCTTTTATGCTTATTGGCTCTATGAATCCTTGCCCATGTGGATATGCGGGAGAGGGGGATGATAAGTGTAACTGTACTCCGGGGATGATTTCGCGTTACCTTTCGAGAATTTCGGGACCATTTATGGATAGGATAGATCTCTTTGTTAGGGTAAGGGGTGTGCAGAGTAAACAACTTATATCGGAAAGGAAAACAGAGAGTAGTAAGAGTATTGCAGAGCGGGTTGCTGCGGCAAGAAGGATTCAAGAGGGGAGGTTTGAGGGGAGAGAGATCTACACAAACGCTCAAATGACTGCCAATATGCTTTCGGAGTATTGTCATCTCTCTGAAACTGAGAGAAATTTTTTAGATAAGGCTATAGAGAAATATGAACTCTCGGCGAGGGCCTATAGTAGAATATTAAAAATCTCAAGAACAATAGCCGATATAAATGGAGAAAAAGAGATTACTATCTCTCATCTTTCCGAGGCTTTGCAGTACAGGTTTAGGGAATTTTTGTAATTTTGAGGTCTCAAATTATAATAACGTGAAAATCATAATTTCTGAATTAAGTCAGATACATAGAGCCGCAAAAGAGTTTTTAGAGGCATTAGGGGATAATAGAATTATCGCTTTTTATGGTGAGATGGGTGCCGGTAAGACCACTTTCATTAAGGCTCTTTGCGATGTTTTGGGGGTGGAAGATATCGTAAATAGTCCTACCTTCACGATAATCAATGAGTATCGTACAGATTCGGATGACTCTATATATCACTTTGATTTCTATAGGATTAACAAGATAGAGGAGGTACTCGATATAGGCTTTGAGGAGTATCTTTATGGAGATGGTCTTCTTCTTATGGAGTGGCCTGAAAAGATAGAGCCTCTACTCCCTGAAAACACTCTGAGGGTGTCAGTTAAAGTAAATGAGGATGGTTCGAGGGAGATCTGTTTGTAGATAAATAACACTAAGGTGGCTGAAATATTGGAAATAGAAGCGTTTTTATCGAAAACCTTTATGGGTGTTCCGATTATAGATGTACGCTCTCCCTCTGAATACGCCCATGCGCATCTCCCCGGTGCGATTTCAATCCCATTATTCGATGACCAAGAGAGAAAAGAGGTCGGAATCCTTTATAAGCAGAAGGGGAAGATAAAAGCTGTTCAGAGAGGGTTGGACTTTGTGGGGGTTAAAATGCACCCTATTACTGATGCAGCACTAAAACTTGCTCATCACTATAAGGGGGAGAATAAAGGGGAGATTCTACTTTACTGTTGGAGGGGTGGAATGCGGAGTGCATCGGTTGCTTGGCTTTTAGAGACCGTAGAGCTAAAATGCTACCTGTTAGAGGGGGGTTATAAGAGCTATCGTAACCATCTTCTCTCCTCTTTCGAAATGCAATATCGGTTAATAGTTATCGGGGGTTATACAGGCTCCGGGAAAACTGAAATTCTTCGAGAGTTGCGTAGGGCAGGGGAGCAGGTACTTGATTTAGAGGGGATTGCTCACCATAAGGGATCTGCATTCGGCTCAATAGGACAGAGCTCGCAGCCCTCTTCTGAAATGTTTGAGAATCTGCTTTTTGACGAGCTTTCTAAAATGGATATTACTCGAAGGATATGGGTGGAAGATGAGAGTCGTAATGTTGGGAGGGATCTTATTCCTCAAACATTTTGGAATACTATGTTAAACTCCCCTTTGATTAAAGTAGAGACACCCTATAACATAAGACTTGAAAGAGTTATGCGAGATTATGGATGTTTTACCTCCGAAGAACTTGCTGCCTCCATTATGAAGATAGAGAAGAGGCTCGGCTCCGAAAAATGCCATAAAGCATACGAAGCCTGTCTTGCTAAGGATTTAGAGAGTGCTGCGAAGA
>CAZXOP010000032.1:0-16936 GCA_964642235.1 uncultured Muribaculaceae bacterium | reverse complement strand
AGGTTATTCACTCTAAGGTGTTTGGTGAAAAATTCAAGACTCACCATTATAACAAAGAGTGTTTCCAAGGGATTCATAAAGTAGAAGATAAGGAGATATGGCAGACGCGTAAAGATCTAAGGAAGAAACTAATAGAGATGGTGGACTTACGTCTTTCTGATCCTGTGGCAGCCAGCTACTACTCTCCACGCCAAATAGTGAAAATAAAAGAGACCTTAAACGAGAATGTCCTAACAATAGGGTTTGCACGCAGGTTTGCCACATATAAGAGGGCTCACCTCCTTTTTAGAGACTTAGAGAGGCTCGACCGTATAGTAAATGACCCTGAACAGCCAGTTCAGTTCCTTTATGCAGGTAAGGCACATCCGGCGGATAAAGCGGGTCAGGACTTAATTAAACGTATAGTAGAGATCTCTAAAATGCCTCAGTTCTTAGGTAAAATAGTATTTGTCCCTAATTACGATATTAATATAGCCAAATTCCTCGTTCAAGGGGTAGATGTTTGGATGAACACCCCAACAAGACCCTTAGAGGCTTCGGGAACTTCCGGAGAGAAGGCGGTTATGAATGGAGTTATGCACTTCTCTGTACTTGACGGATGGTGGGTTGAAGGGTTTAAAGAGGGAGCGGGATGGGCTTTGCAAATGGAAAAAACCTATGATAATCAAGACTTCCAAGATGAACTTGATGCGGCTACCATATATAATATAATTGAGAATGAGATAGCCCCTACCTTCTATAATACAGAGAAGAACGGCTTACCAAAGGCTTGGATAAAGATTATTAAGAATACAGTAGCTCAGGTGGCTTGTGACTTTACTACCAATAGAATGATGACCGATTATATCGAGAAGTATTATGAACCTCTCTATAAACGTTCAAAAACAATGCTTGCAGATGATTACGACTTGGCCAAGGAGTTGGCTTTCTGGAAGAAGAAGATGCGTAGGGATTGGGCTGCCATAGAGGTTCTTTCATTCCTTAAACCGAGTGATTCAGAGGAGCAACTCTTACTTGGTAAAGAGTCTCTCTCTCAGATACAACTCTCATTAGGGGATATAGATCCGGAAGACATTGGGATTGAGCTTGTCTATGCGCAGCAGGATGTTAAAGGAAAATATCATGTTTCAGAGACCTATTCTTTTGAGTTCAAGGACATAAAAGAGGGTATAGCTACTTATATTTGTAAAGTTATTCCTAATATTACCGGAGTTTATCAGGTGGCAGGAAGGATGTTTGCAAAGAATAAATTACTCCCCCATCGTCAGGATTTCGAGCTTGTAAGATGGTTGTAGCAGCTACCGGTTTTTTTGATGGCGTACATTTAGGCCACAGGGCAATAATAGAACAGTTATGCTCTGTGGCTCGCGCTCAAAAAAAGAGGAGCGCGATAGTTACTTTTTGGCCCCACCCTCGTGCAATACTCCAACAGGATGCTTTTGCGCTGAGACTTCTTAATTCTTTAGATGAAAAAAAGGAGATAATAAAATCCCTCGGTGTGGATGAAACATTTGTCATTCCCTTTAGCAGGGAGTTTAGTAAACTGACATCCAAAGAGTTTATGCAGCAATACCTTATTAAGGAGTACAATATTTCAGGCCTTATTATTGGGTATGACCATAAACTTGGTCAAGATATTTATCAGACGCAGAGAGAGTTAATAGATACTGCTAACTCCCTTGGGATAGAGACGTTTATAATAGGTGAAGTGCTACTTGAGGAGAGATCAATAAGTTCCACTAAAATCCGTAATACTCTATTGGAGGGTGGTGTAATAGAAGCCTCCAAAATGCTTGGGTACTTCTATTCATTAAAAGGTGTTGTGGTACAGGGCAATAAACTTGGAAGAACAATGGGTTATCCCACTGCAAACATGCAGCTCTACGAACCCCTGAAGCTCCTCCCCGGAAACGGAGTCTATAGTGTGTACGTTGAGGTCTTAGGGGAGCATTATAAGGGGATTTGCAATGTGGGGAAGAGACCTACCGTGGGTACTAATGACTCTAAGAGTGTTGAGACGCACATTCTCGATTTTGACGAAGACATTTATGGACTTGATATTAAAATAGAGTTCAGAGAGAAAATTAGGGACGAAAAGAAGTTTGACTCTATAGATGCTTTAAGCGAGCAAATTAATCTTGATGAAGAGTTTGCTCGAAATCGAAAATTTTAGGCATAAAATGAGATATTTTTTAGGGTTTCTGGTGGGAATTTTACTTCTCACCTCTTGTAATAAAAACTCCACTAATCCGGATAATCCCCAACCTCCCACCGGGGAGTGGAAGTTAGTATTTAGCGATGAGTTTGAAGGGACTGCTTACAATACCAAAAACTGGAATAGCTATCAGACACAGTCTTGGTCAGCGGCGTGGAACAAATATGTGATTCCCAATGATGCCTCTCTATCTGAGGTGAAGGATGGAAATCTTTATTTACGCGCAAGATGGAATAAAGAGAAAAATCTCCCCGAGACAGGTGCTATTCAGTCTTTAAATAAGTTTAGCTTTAAATATGGGAAACTCGAAGTTAGGGCTAAATTTACCCGTTCCGGTCAGGGTGGATGGCCGGCTATTTGGCTTATGCCGCAGAATGAAATATTCAAAGGGTGGCCGGACTGTGGTGAGATAGATATTATGGAACGTCTTAATAATGACGGATTTGTCTATCAAGTGATACATCAATCCTCGGCTGAAAAGGTGGAACTAAAACCCTCTCCCTATGTTACAGTTACTATCAACACCTCTGATTATAATGTTTTTGGCATTATTAAGTCTGAAAACAAAATAGAATTTTATGTAAATGGGGTGATCTCTCTTACTCACAGCAAAAGCGGTATCGCATCTGCTCGTTGGCCCTTCGAGACTGACTTTTATTTAATTCTGAATTATGCTTGTGCCGATAAAGGGGATTCCGGAATTAATTTTTGGCCCGGCAAGGTGACTTCAACTGATGGGTTCCCTTATGAGATGGCTATAGACTGGGTTAAAATTTATTCATGGGAGGAGAAAAAATAGAATCTATGAGATATAAAGCGACTCTCCTATCTCTCTTTTTAATTATTTTTTGCGAAATTCTATTTGCGCAAGGGTTTAATTTTACTGCTGTGGAGGGGGGAATAAAAATATTTTATTTAGATAATGAGAAAGAGGTGGTTAAGAAGGGGATCAAAATGTTCTCAGAAGATTATGGGTTGGTATTTGATAGGGCACTAGAAAGGGGTGAGAGTATAGATGTTTCCAATATTGTCGTAGGTTCTCTGAGTAATATTGATTTTAAGACCCTTATAGAGAGTTATCACATAGAAATAGATAATATAATTGGTGAATGGGAGACATTTGTAATTAAAGTAATAGAGAGAGAGGGGAGATATTTATTAGCAGTTATTGGGAGCGATGCTCGTGGAGCTACTTATGGAGTGTTGGAGTTGTCTAAAATAATAGGGGTCTCTCCATGGGTGTGGTGGGCAGATCTCCCACCCAAAAAGAGAGAAGAGTTCTCTATATCCTCATCTTATTATGATTTTCAAAAACCATCTGTCCAGTACAGGGGGATATTTTTGAATGATGAGGATTGGGGCTTGATGCCATGGAGTTCTACCAATTTCGCACCATCTGAGGTAAAGGGGGCAATATTACCACGAACATATGAGAAAATATTTCAATTACTATTAAGGTTAAAGGGAAATACGATTTGGCCCGCAATGCATGAATGTACCATTCCTTTTTATTGTGTAAAAGGTAATAAGGAGATGGCAGATGATTATGGCATCGTGGTAGGGACATCACATTGTGAGCCATTAATGAGAAATAATGCAGGTGAATGGGATAAAGAGAGGTATGGTGATTATAATTATATTACTAATAGAGAAAGAGTTATCTCTTATTGGAGAGAGAGATTGGAGGAGGTCAAGGGGTTAGAAAATTTTTACACCATTGGAATGCGTGGGTTGCATGATGGAAAAATGGAGGGGGCTAATACTCTCGAAGAACAGACGAAATGGATGCAAAAAGCTATTGATGATCAGAGATCTCTTATTGCACAAACAGTTAATCAAAGGGTAGAAACTATACCACAAGCATTTATTCCATATAAGGAGGTACTTGAGGTTTATAATAACGGGCTTAAAGTGCCGGATGATGTTACATTAGTGTGGTGTGATGATAACTATGGAAATATTATTAAATTGCCTTCTGCCGAGGAGAGAAAAAGGAGTGGAGGAGCGGGGGTATATTATCACATATCATATTGGGGAAGACCTCATGATTACCTCTGGCTCTCCACCACCTCCCCCTCTAAAATATATTATGAGATGAAAAAGGCTTACGACAATGGTGCCAAAAGGGTGTGGATACTAAATGTGGGAGATATTAAGCCTGCCGAATATGAAACAGAGTTTTTTCTTGATTTGGCTTGGAATATTGAAAATGTCAAGAGTGACAATATTATGTCCCATTTACATAGTTGGCTCTGCTCAAGTTTTGGACCGGATGTATGTGATGAGTTGTTTGAAATAAAGAGGGAATACTACCACTTAGCCTATAGTCGCAAACCGGAATTTATGGGGTGGAGCAGGGTAGAACAGACCCCTATTCCTTGGGGATTAACCCCTGTGGAGGAGACAGAGTATAGCGCTTTTAACATGGGGGATGAAATAGACAAAAGGATGAGAAGATATGGATTGTTGGCATCAAAAGCGACACAACTCGTAAGGCTACTTCCCGAAAATAAAAGAGAAGCCTATTTTCAGATTATTGAATATCCTGTCCGTGCAGCCGCTGCGATGAATATTAAGTTGTTGGGTGCCCAGAAGGGGAGATTGTACTCTAAGTATTCTCTCCCTGTAGCTAATGAATACTATAAAATGAGTGAAGATAGCTATAATGAGATAGCAGCACTTTCATCTCACTACAATCACGATTTGCTCAATGGAAAATGGAATGGAATAATGGATATGAAACCGAGAGATTTGCCTGTTTTCCAGCCTGTTCATTCTAATGAAAAGGTAAATGTGGAGGATATTAAAGGGGGAGTAGTGTGGGCAGAAGGGGATTCTATCCCATTAAAAAGTGGGGATGTTAAAAAAAACCCCCCATTTCAGAGAGGGATTAACTCCTCACAGTTCATAAAAATATTTTCCAAAGGGGGTGTTATGCCTCAATGGAGATTTAAAAATGTGCCTAAATGGTTGAGAATAGAGGGTGTAGAGACAGGGGTTAAATATGAGCATAAATTTCTTTTACATGTCGATTGGGAAAAAGTCTCAAAGGATAGTGAAAAGGTGATTAAATTAGTAGTGGATAACGAAGTATATTCTTTTTGCATTGCTGTATTAGATCATCCGGCTGACCCCAAAGTGGAAAATAACGGTATGATAGTATGGAATGGGAATGAATATGATAACTCCACAGAGAGGAATATTTTACCAATTAATGGGTTGGGATATAGCGAAAAATGTATAGAATTAAGGTGTAACGAAGTGTTAACCTACTCTATAAAGACCTATAGTGTGGGTGAGGTTTCTCTAAAGGTTTTGTTGTTGCCAAATCATCCGGTGGGTGGTGGTTCTCTTAGATATGAGATTGCGATAGATGATGAACCATTTCAGATAGTAGATTATACTACTCTTTTCGGTTCAGAAGAGTGGAAACAAAATGTGTTGAGAAATGGCTCTGTCAATACTACATACCATAATATCAAGAAGGAGGGGGTGCACATAGTTAAAATAAGGGCACTTGATGATGGGGTAGTGTTAGATCAATTTATGTTGGATTTTGTTAAAAATCGTAAATATTATGAGTTCCCATTAATAAAGGGTCAAGGGTCAAACTTGGGAGCAGATTAATATTGATGAAGAGTTTGCTCGAAATAGAATTTTTTAGTTATTTTTGTCAAAATATATATTCTTAAATGGAAGATTGGGTAGCGATAGTCATAGCAGTAGCCTTTATGGTTTTGGGCAGTATTGTCAACGCCAAGAAGGAGAAAGCCAAAAAAGCTGAAAGAGCTGCTCGTGCCGCAAGGGAAGAAGAAGAATTTAGGGGGTTTGAAGATAACTATGAGGTGGAGAAAGAAGAGGACGAAGATCCTCTGCAAGAGATATGGAAAAGGGTCATAAAACCGGAGAATACCCCTGAAGTGGTGCGTTATGAAGAGGAGTACAAGCCTGAACCGGACATAGACGAAGAGGAGGCATTCTACCACCATGAAACTCCTGAAACGCCGCTTCCTACCCCATTTAATCCTGTTATTGCTACGCAAACAGTATCACCACTCTCCTCAATTGCTGTCGTCGAGACACCGGAATTGGAGATAAAGGAGGAGACAAAAGATAAAAAAGGGTTGATTAAAGAGGAGATAGATCTTAGAAAAATGATAATTTACTCTGAGCTTTTGAAACCAAAATTTCGGGATTTTTGAATTTAATTTAATTTTATTAACTTTGCACTTGTCAAAGGGTCTCGTGAATGCGAGATTCTTTTTTAATTATAATATTTATGTCAGAAATACATCATGTAACCTCTGAAGGGTTAGAAAAACTAAAAGGAGACTTGGTTAATCTTATTAGCCAGCGTCCTCTTATATCGAGACAGATAGCTGAAGCGAGGGATAAAGGTGATCTCTCTGAGAATGCTGAATATGATGCAGCCAAGGAGGCTCAAGGGCTTTTGGAACTAAAAATTTCCAAACTTGAGAATGTTATTGCCAACGCCCGCATCATCGATGAGAGTCGAATCAATACTGAACAAATCCAGATTCTTAATAGAGTAAAGCTCAAGAATCTACTTAATAATACTGTGGTTGAATATACCTTAGTAGGGGAGAGCGAGGCCAATTTCCGTGAAGGGAAGCTTGCTGCAGCTACTCCTATTGGCAAAGCCTTAATAGGAAGGAGAAAAGGGGATGTCGTGGACGTGGTAGTTCCCTCCGGAGTTCTTAAATTTGAAGTACTTGATATTGCAATATAAATCATTATGCCTTCTATTTTTACAAAAATTATTAACGGAGAAATTCCTTCATACAAGGTAGCGGAGAGTGAGAAGTTTTATGCCTTTCTCGATATTCACCCTCTTAAAGAGGGGCATACCTTGGTCGTTCCTAAAAAAGAGGTCGATTATATCTTCGATTTGGATGACGAGCTATATAAAGAACTTATGCTCTTCTCAAAACGTGTTTCAGAAGCACTTTATAAGACAATACCGTGTAAGAGGGTAGCTATGGCTGTCCTCGGCATGGAGGTTCCTCATGCCCATGTGCATCTGGTGCCAATGCAGAGTGAAGGGGACCTCGACTTTAGAAAGGAGAAAGTAAAACTAACCCCTGAGCGTTTCGCCGAAATAGCCTCGTCTATCTCCTCAGCATTCCAAAATCAGTAAAGACTTTAAAGAAATTAAATGTATGAAACGATTATTTCTTCTCGCACTTATTATGTTGTCTCTCGTGGCTTGTACAGGTAATAGGGCTAAAATAGATGTAACCATAGCCGGTGCAAAAGATACCTGCGATGTGGTATTATATAAGCTCGCTCTAAATAAAATGACACCTGTGGATACCTTTAAGGTGGTATCAGGACATTTTAAATTGAAATTAGATGTTAAAAAAGGGGATCCGGATTTTAATTATCTATTCTTGGATAATGTTAAGATAGCCTCTTTTGTCCCCTCTCCGGGTGAAAAGATAGAGATAAAGACAGATATCAGCGGTAAGGATATCTCTATTACAGGTTCAGAGGAGTCAATAAAATTTTTGGAAATTGAACAGCAGTATAATGGTGTCTTTAATAGGTTTAGTGCTCTTATCACCGAACTCGAAGATGCAAGATCAAACAGAGATCTAAATGAAGAGAAGCGACTTCAGATGGAGTTAGGCAAAGTCTATGTTAAACAGAAACAAGATGTTATTCGTCAGCTTTATAAGAATCCTAAATCTATTACATCTATAGTCCTTCTTTATCAAAGAATAAGCGACGAGCTACCCATTTTTGCAGACCCTAAAGATGTTATAATCTTCAAAATGGTTTATGACTCTTTACAGCCTGTCTATCCCAACTCCCTTTACATTCGCTCTTTAGCAGACGATATAACTAAAAAGGAGAATCTTTGGGGATTAAATAATAAAATCAATGAGGCAATGGTTTCAGGATACCCCAATATCTCTCTCCCTGATCAAAATTCGGTAGTTAGAACTTTAAACGATTATGAAGGGAAAGTTATTTTGATCTCATTCTGGAGTATTACACAGGGAGACCAGAAGATGTTTAATCTCGAACTAAAGAGACTATACCAGAAATATAGCCCTAAAGGGTTTGAGATATATCAAATCTCATTTGATGCCGATAAGACCGCATGGGCAAGAAATATAAAGGATCAAGACCTCCCTTGGGTATCTGTTCATGACGCTCTTGGTTCCTCATCCCAATATCTATCACTATATAATGTAACCGCCTTACCCTCTATGTATATAATAGACAAGGGGGGGAACTTGGTTCCCGAAAAAGATCTATTTGATACAGTAAAACTTGATGCCCTAATAGGGAAGTTGGTTAGATAAGGGCTTTCTTACTAACACCGGCAATAAATTCTTTAAGATAGAAGGGTTCGAAGTATGCTTTATCTTCGAACTCTTTTTTTCTAAGAGAGGAGAGTGCAGGAGTTACCATTCCGCTGACATCTGGGTAGGTGTTTATAAATGTAGAGCGAGCAATCCTCTCTTCACTAAGTAACCCCTTCAATTTATTTACCCCATCTCCAATGAATAGAATATGTGGATAGTTGATGAATTCGGATTCGAAAGAGTTCTGCTCAAGAACGACAGGGGCTATTTCAGAAATACGCTCTCCTAAATCGTTATATGATGCAGTATAGACCTCCATCCGCCTTGCATCTATCATAGGTAATATCAAGGAGTTTTTTGGAACCCCTCTCTCTATCCCCATCATAGCGAGTATATCGAGAGTGCAAACAGAGATAAGAGGGATATCAGCTCCATAGCAGAGCCCTTTTGCTAAGGAGACTCCGACCCTTAATCCTGTATATGAGCCAGGTCCGCTACTAACCGCCACGGCATCACACTCTTCTATGGTCGTTCCACTCTCTTTTAAAACCTCTACTATAAAAGGGGCAATCATTTTGGCATGTGCCTTAAGCTCAGAAGTTTCTCTAAACGAAACTATCTTTCCATGGGATGCGAGAGCCACAGAACATTTTTGAGTACTACTTTCGATTAAGAGGAGATTACTTTTCATCGTTGTCCTTACTCTTCTTTTCTTTCTTCTCTTTTTTAGTATCTTCAACTATTCTAGAGTTTTTAGTAAGAGTCTTGCTAACTGCATTATATGGACCGGTTACTATTTTAGACTCAGCCGAAAGTCCCTCTAAAACCTCTATTTTATTCATATCCTGAATACCTGTCTTAATAACTGTTGCTTTAACTTTATCGGGATTTTCAGGATCAACGACAAACACATACTCGGTAACACCATCGTCAACCTTCGTCGTATCGGCGGAGAGTCCCTTCCTGGTGGTAATACTCTGAATAGGGATGGTCAGAACATTATCTCTTTTAGAGGTTTGAATCTGCACTGAGGCAGACATACCGGGTCTGAAAGGCATAGCATTTTCCTTTAATAGGTCACTGTATGATTGAGGGATAAGGTATATTTTTACTTCGAAATTTGTAATCTGATCTGCAGAAGCGGAGGCACTTTTAGCAGAGTTTGCAATTTGTGTAACCACCCCTGTAAATTTTCTTCCGGGGTATGCATCTATACTTATCTCTGCTGTATCTAATTGTTTAAGTCTTATAATGTCATTTTCGTTAACATCTACGAGGACTTGCATCTTGTCAAAGTCAGCGATTCTTAACATCTCTGTCCCTGCCATTTGGGAGGTCCCTACCACTCTCTCCCCCTTTTCCACACTTAACTTGGATATAATCCCATCCATAGGGGCATATATTGTCGTCTTAATAAGATTTTCCTCAGCCTCTTTAAGAGATGCCTGAGCAGACTGAACATTATACTCGGCTGATTTGAGTTGTTCTTTAGCTACTTCGTACTGTGAAAGGGCAGTTTCATACTCCGACTTAGAGATAGCTTTCTCGTCATAAAGTTTTTTGTTTCTATGATAGCTAAGTTCCACTTGTTTAAGCTGAGCCTCTTGTTGGAGGTATTGTGCTTTAATGGCATTTAGCGATGCGATAGCCCGCTCTTTCATGGAGATATATGTATCCTGCTTGATTTTTATAATTAAATCCCCTTTATTAATAACATCCCCCTCTTGGAAATTTAATTCAATTATCTCTCCTGATACGTCAGGAGAAATTTTCACCTCAGTTACAGGTTGAATCTTCCCGTTTGCAGGGATGGTCTCGGTAATTGATGAGAGCTCAGGTGCTCCCAATGTAACCTTAATGCCGTTGGGTCCTTTGACCTTGCTATAGACAATAAGTCCAATAATAAGGAGAATAGAGAAAATTATAATCCACTTGCCTATTGATTTCTTCTTTTTAGTCTTTGCCATAATTTATAGTGATATTGGTATGCCTTTGTAAAAGTCAATTATTTTTAATTGAAAGATAAACTGATATTTAGATTGATAAAAGTCAGATTGGGCTTTGTATAGATTTGTTTTAGCAACAGTATAATCAGTCCCATTTAATGTCCCTACATCGAACTTCTGCTCTACATATCTAAAAGACTCCTGCATAGCTTTAAGGTTCTCTTTAGATGCTAAGTATTTCTGGTAATATCCCATAGCATCAGTGACAGCTTGTTGAACCTCTTTATATAGAGTTTGATGTCTGTTTTTTAACTCTAACTCTGAGTTCCTGACAGCAAGTTTGGCATTTCTAACATTTATACTCCTGGATAATTGATTGAAAATGGGGATACTGAGAGACAAACTTACCGAAGGGTTTCGATTCTCATTAAACTGATCAAAGAATTTTTTATTCTGCAAAGAGCTAAAATAAGTGCCATACCCTGCTGATAATGATATAGTGGGGTAGAGGCGTCCTTTAGCTGCTGAGAGCTGATATTGACTCTTTTGAAGAGCTAACTCTGCCCCTTTGATCTGTGGTAACTCCATAGAGAGCTGAAATAAGTTCTCAATGTTTTCGAAAGAGGGGGAGATTCCGTCTATGTTAAAATCGGGAGCGTAAATATCAAAATGGTTATCAAATCCCAAATCGAGGATTTGCATTAGAGAGAGCAGATTGTTTTTAAGTTGATTGGTAGCGTTTACAAGCTGAACCCTTTCAGCCGCAAGCTGGGACTCCATTTCGAGTAGTGTGCTATATGCTTGACTCCCTGCCTCCACGAGTTTAGAGGTCCTCTCTCTCTGTTCGGAGATACTCTTAAAGTTCTCTTGTGTGGTTTTGAGGAGTTCTTTTGAGAGTAGAACTTGAAGGAAAGCTCTGGTTATAGATATCGAGATATCGTTCCTTAGTTTTTCAACATCTTTCTTAGATATTTCGAGGGCAGTTTGATTACTCTTAACGGTATTTACCTTAGACAACCCCTCAAAAAGGGTAACAGAGGCTCCCACATTTGCGCTTGTGGACTGTGAAAGCTGATTTTGGACTATCTGTAGGTCATTAATATTAACCGACCTTCCCCAGTTCATACTATGTCCGACTGAGCCGCTAAAACTTGGAATATAATCAAGTTTTGACTGTAGGAGGGTGTTTTCACTCTGCTCTACCATTATCTCCTGCTGTTTTAACTGGAGATTATTTTGATATGCATATTCGATACACTTCTCCAAACTCCAATTCCCCTCTTGTCCGAGAAGGAGGAGTGGAGTCATTACAAGTGAGAGAATAACTATTATTTTCTTCATTAAGGAATAAATTCAATTTGCAAATATAACATAAAAACAGAAGATGTTCGGTGTCTCCGAACATCTTCCCACAAAAATCAGACCTTTAATAAAAATATATCTGTCCGTCCATAGACATTTCGAATATACATCTTTGTGCCTTCTGTAAGAGACGCCAAGCCATTTTAGAAAAAACGCCGACTGCCATACCAAATTTTTCCACGGCATCTGCAATTTCCTTCGATCTGCCCCCCATAATACAGAGTGATTCTTCCATCTGTATTGTTCTTAAACCTTTAAAATTTTCCATAACTAAACTAAATTCCAACCTTTATTAAATCCTCTAACAAAATCCGGCCAATAATCCGCCGCCAAATCTGCCAAGCCTGCGAGAAGTTTCAAGAGTTCTCTCATCTCCCGCCAGCCTATTCCCCCTCTGACAAGTTGGAGCTCGGAAGAGTCCACCAGCACCAACCCATAATGATTTTTCATCTTTTCTTCCATGATATTTAGATTTTAAATTTTACCGCAGATTCAGGTGTGCGGCTTTCACCTTCCGAATGCGCATTCGTATTTAAGTATATTATATTATCAGCTATTTTAATGCTCTCCTTATCATGACTTATTAGGACTATTCCTATCTCATATAAGGCGAGTGACTTGATTAATCTAATCATCTTATCTCGACTCTCATCATCTAAATATGAGGTCGGCTCATCCAAAATAAGGAGATGTGCTCCTCTGTAAAGGGCTCTGGCAAAGGCTATTTTCTGTCGTTCTCCTCCGGAGAGATTGCACCCTTGTTCCCCAATTGTCCCAAGGAGCCCATCCGGTAATTTCTCAATAATGGTGTCCGCTCCCACGAGGTGGCAGACAGAGATTATATTTTCAATATCCGGCTCCTCATCTCCGGGGGCAATGTTCTCAATAATACTACCATTAAATAATTCAACTTTCTGAGGAACAATAGAGATTATTTTTCTCCACTCTTCATGTGGAATCTGTCGGATATCTACCTCTCCAAACCTTATATTGCCACTTTCTGGTGTTAAACCCTTCATAAGTAGTGCTGCAATCGTGCTTTTCCCAGTTCCACTCTCTCCTACTATAGCAGTAATTTTCCCCTTTTCTATTGAAAATGAGAGGTTCTCAAGAAGTTTTCCTCTCCCAGGGTAGGAGAATGAGAGCTCCTCCACTTTTAATACTCTGCTTTTGGTATTGACAGAGTTTATTTTAAATGTCTTTAATGACTCTTCGGTCTCAAGATCCATTATTTCGAAGAGCCTTTTGGCAGCTATTTGAGCCTCAGTTATGGAACTATTGCTCTCCACCAATGTCATGAGTGGGGAGGTAAAGAAAGAGGTAATAGAATAAAATGAGACCAATTCGCCGATAGTTAGTGATGAGTCAAATACAAATAGAGACCCCACGATTAGAATCGTCAATGTCAGAGTTTTGCTTATCGCATCTGAAGAGATCGAGAATAGTGCAATATTTTTAGCCCCTTTGTAAAGCTTATTAGCCATATCTGAATATCGGCTCTCCGTTTTCCTGGAAAATCTCTCCTGAGCCCCAAAGTATTTTACAGACATAATAGATGAGAGTGTCTCTATATTGGAGGCCTCAAACTGAGCGGCTGACTCTATAATCTGTTTATTATTCTTTTTATTTATCTTATTCGAGATATGATATAGAAGTATATAGAGGGGGACAAAAAGGAGTACCAATAGTGCAAGTTTCCAATAATATGTGAAGAGGAGAGCAAATGAAATAAGGAGAGAAAATATACTTATAAAAATCACCAAAAGCTGCCCGGATAGGAAAGAGCGAATTTTATAGGCATCTCCTATTCTCGAATTTAACTCCCCTATGCTTCGCGAATTAAAAAAAGAGAGGGGAAGTTTTAAGAGATGATTAATGTAACTCATTATTAATCTTCCATCTATCTTTATCCCTGCCCTAATTATAAGAATGGTTCTAAAATACCCGATGAAGAGTGAAAGTCCCATTAGCAGGGCCATTATTATGGCAAAGAGAGAGAGGAGAGAGAGCTCTTTCGTGGGGAGAACCTTATCTATTATCTGTTGGAGAAAGAGTGAGGTGCTTAACCCAACTAATATATAGACTATTGAGCCGTAAAGGGCGGGTAAAAGCTCTTTGCGGTGCATAAAGATTAACTCCTTAAACTGTGTAAAGAGATTTGTTCTATGCTCCCCCTTTTGAAAGTCGGGGGTAGGTTCTAATACTACTATATAACCACTCCATTGTGATTCGAGCTCCTCAATAGATATTTTCCTAATTTCACCATCATCAGGATCGAGTATGGTAACCCTTTTAGGGGTTATCTCATAGAGTACAACGAAGTGTAACCATCCGTCAGGACGCTGTAGATGGAGGATGGCGGGTTTGGGGATCTGAAAAAGGTTAACCCCTCTCTTCTCCTCGGATTTAAAGCCCTTTGCCGAGAAACCAATTTTACCGGCTGCATCTATAATCCCTTTTAAGGTAGTCCCCTCCTTTCCTGTTCCGCAAGCCTCTCTTATCTGTGTAAGAGGGAGATTTAACCCCCAAAAAGATGCAACGGAGGCAAGACAAGCCGCCGCACAATCTGTTTTGTCATGTTGTTTTACCTTAATATCTTTTTTCATAACAGATTATAATATGAAATAAGTAATAAGGGGAATTATGGAGACTAATAGGGTGATTATAAGAAGATTGCAGTATCTTCTTATCTTTTTGTCACTGATAGGGGGGAGCAAACCTTCGATGGTTTTGTTTATTTTTTCAAAATTTTCCATACCACATCACTTTTCAGCGAAGAAAGCGATGAAAATGTTTTTAATTGTCCCTAAATCACAAAAAACAATATTTTTTTTTACGAAAAGGGGACTCCTTAAAATTTAAAAAACTGTTTCAAATATGGAAAGAGAGAATTTGTGAAGTTTGAAATGGGTGTGTAAAGGGTAGAGCCTTCAATAACCTTTTTAGGTAGTATGGTAAACCACGAGGTGTTTATATAGTTTATTACCGAAATGATTAACCCAAGTATTATTATAGTCATAAGAAAGGCGATTAGCACCCCTAAAAGTTTATTAAGCCACCCTAACATAACTACTTTTATAACATTCTCCACAATTCTACCAATAAGATTAACCAGAATCATAATGATTACAAGAATCAATATGAAAGAAACTATCTTAGTAATGGATTCAGGTGCAGCAGCCCATTTCCCAAGCCAAACTGCAAAGAGGCTTGAAAACCGATAGGCAATCCAGACTCCGAGAAAGAGCCCTAATATAGCTGTGGTTTGTTTTATAAATCCATCCTTTATCCCTTTTATTATAGCGGGAACAAAAGCTACGATGATAACTATGTCGATTGCAGACATGGTATGATGTATTAAGTTTATACGCAAATGTAGGAAAAAAAACATAATTATCTTTTTTTCCTATCTTTGCAAGCTAAAAAATATTGTTCTATATGAGATTTGCAGAATACAAAGGTTTAGACTTGGTGGAGATAAATAGCTCTGTTTTGGAAAAATGGAAAAAAGAGGATCTATTTAAACGTTCATTAATAAATAGGAAGGGGGCACCCAAATTTGTCTTTTTCGAAGGACCTCCCTCAGCTAATGGAATGCCCGGCATTCACCATGTTATGGCGAGAGCGATTAAAGATGTCTTTTGCAGATATAAGACACAGCGCGGATTTCTTGTGGAGAGAAAAGCTGGTTGGGATACACATGGTCTCCCTGTAGAGCTTGGTGTGGAGAAGATGTTGAATATCACTAAAGAGGATATCGGGAAAACTATAAGTGTGGAGGAGTATAATGCTACTTGTCGCCGTGAGGTGATGAAATATACTAAGGAGTGGGAGACTCTTACCGAAAGAATAGGTTACTGGGTTGACATGGATAATCCATATATTACCTATGACAATAGATATATTGAAACACTCTGGTATCTTCTAAAAGATATTTATAATAAAGGTCTGCTATATAAGGGGTACTCTATTCAGCCATATTCCCCTGCAGCAGGGACAGGTCTTAGCTCTCATGAGTTAAATCAGCCGGGATGTTATAAGGATGTAAAAGATACAACATGTGTGGCTCAATTTAAGGTGATAAAAGATGAGGCTTCTAAGAACCTCTTCTCCCTTTCAGGTGGAGAACAGCTCTATTTTCTTGCTTGGACGACTACCCCTTGGACCCTCCCCTCTAATACAGCACTCTGTGTTGGTCCGAAAATAAAATATGTTTTAGTCAAATCGTTAAATCCATATACCGCTGCTCCTGCAGTTTATATTCTTGCAGAGCAACTTCTCTCATCTCTCTTTAATCCAAAGGGAGAAGAGATCTCTTTTGATGAGTATAAACAGGGGGATAAAATAGTCCCTTACAGAGGTTTAGAAACTACTTTATTGGGTTCAGAACTATGTGGTATCTCTTATGAGCAGTTAATCCAATGGGTAAAACCTGATGCTGGTGCTTTTAAGGTTATATCCGGAGACTTCGTTACTACCGAAGATGGTACCGGTATAGTTCATATCGCTCCTACTTTTGGAGCCGATGACGATAGAGTCGCAAAAGCCAATGGAGTTCCCCCTTTAGCAGTATTAGATGCTTCAGGAAATCGTCAGGCACTTGTGGATAAAACGGGGAAGATGTATAAGATCGAAGAGATGGATTCAAACTTCGTAAAAGAGAGGGTTCTGATTGGAAATTATACCCCTTTTGCAGGGAGGTTTGTTAAGAATGCATACGACCCTACTGCTACGGAAGATTCACCCACCCTCGATGTGGATATTTGTGTTATGCTTAAACAGGAGAGCAAGGCATTTAAAATTGAAAAACATACCCACAACTACCCACACTGCTGGAGAACAGATAAACCTGTGCTTTACTACCCTCTCGATTCTTGGTTTATTAGAACCACTGCGGTTCAGGAGAGGATGATTGAACTAAACAATACAATTAACTGGAAACCGGAGTCCACAGGAACCGGTAGATTTGGGAAGTGGCTTGAAAACTTGCAGGATTGGAACCTTTCAAGGAGTAGATATTGGGGTACCCCCCTCCCTATTTGGAGAAGTGAAGATGGAAGTGAGGAGAAATGTATTGG